>JAQUXV010000365.1 GCA_028692205.1 Eubacteriales bacterium | reverse complement strand
GTGAAGTACTTGGGCAGAATGCTGTTCACTTCGCCGTCCGCCTTGTAAAGAATCCACGCCATGCCCTTCGCGCCGAGCTTTTGGGCGAAGGTGGTCAGTTGTTCAATGGTGGTGCGGGTGAAGACGGCGCCGCCGCCCTTCACGTTGATGCATCGTACCACGCCCCCGTGGCGCAGCACGCCGGTGAACACCCCGAAGGAAGTTTCCGCCGCGATCTCGCTTACGTCCACAATGGGCAGGTCAAAGCGCAGGTCGGGTTTATCATTGCCATAGCTGTCCATAGCCTCCTGCCAGGTAATGCGCTTGAAGGGCAGCGCCAGCGGGCGATCCATCACGCGCTCAAACAGCGTGGTAAACAGGTCCTTTAAGAAGGAAAGCATGTCCTCCTGTTCCAAAAAGCTGCATTCCAGATCCAGCTGTGTAAATTCGGGCTGGCGGTCGGCGCGCAGGTCTTCATCGCGGAAGCAGCGCGCAACCTGATAATACTTGTCGATGCCGCCCACCATCAGCAACTGTTTGAAAATCTGTGGGCTTTGCGGCAGGGCGTAGAACGTGCCCGGATGCACGCGGCTGGGCACCAGATAATCGCGCGCGCCCTCCGGCGTGGACTTGGTCAGGATCGGCGTTTCCACCTGCAAAAAGCCCTGATCATCCATCAGCTTTTCCGCTTCGCGCACCAGCCGGGCGCGGAAACGCAGCGCCTCGTACATGCGGGGGCGGCGGATATCCAGATAGCGGTATTGCAGGCGAAGTTCCTCGCGGATCGGCTCGTCCTCCGTAAGCGAGAAGGGCAGCGCCTCCGCCGCGGAGAGCACCTCCATGCACTCGGCGGCCAGCTCCACCTCGCCGGTCGGGATGGCCGGGTTATAGGTGCTCTCGTCTCTCAGGCGGATTTCGCCGGTAATGCGCACCACGCTCTGGTTGCGCAGCCGCTCGGCCGCGGCAAAGCTTTCCGCGTCAACAATGGAAAGGTTGAACACCGTTTGCAGCGTGCCCTCGCGGTCATGCACGTCCACAAAGATCACGCCGCCCATGTCGCGGCGCGTGAGCACCCAGCCGCATACGGTGGCCTTTTGGCCGATGTGTTCGCGGCGCAGGCTGCCGCAGTAATGCGTGCGAAGCATATAACATCCCTCCTAGGTCTGTCGTGCCGATCGGAGCAACAAAAAAACCTTCCGCCCCGATCTATTCTCGGGGCGGAAGGTGAATTTCTCTTCCGCGGTACCACCCGCATTGGCCGAATATTCCGGCCCGCTCTTTCACGGAAACAACGAGGGTACAACCCCCTGTGATTTCCCTTCGCTATATCGGGCGTACCCGTCCGCGTCTACTGGACGACCTTACCGGCCGCTTTTCAAGCGGATGCTCCGGGCTGTTCTTCGCTCCGGCGAATCTGCCGCGTTTCCAGCGCCCGCGGCTCTCTATAAGATCCGATTCCGGAGGTACTCCTCCCGTCATTGCCTTGCGGGCATTATACAAGCGACCGGTATATTTGTCAATCGGAATACAGTAAAAATACCGTCGCCCTTCACCCGTAAAACGTTACGACTGTTACAAAACATATGTATTCCATTTTCTTGACGCACCCGGAGGCAAATGCTACAATGTGGAAAAAGCCCTGTTCGACTCGCTTTGAGGAGGTAGCATGAAAAAGTTTTTGATCGTCGTGCTCTGTTTATTATTCTGTATACCCGCCATCGGGCTGGGTGAAGAATATCTGGTGTCGGATAACAGCGACGTAATCCCCGCCAACGCTCTCTCCTCCAAGTTCCAGACAGCGCTGGACGCATTGAACGAAGGCAGTCTTTTGGACGCGGTCAACGGCTTTGCGGGCCTCGGCAGCGAGAACGGCGCGGATCAATACAGCCGGTACGCCTATGCGCTGCTGCTGATCCAGCGCGAGGATCCCGCCGCCGCCATCGACCTGCTGAACGAATTAGGCGGCTTTCTGGACAGCGATTATCAGCTGGCTTTTGCTAAAAAGCTTCGGCTGCACCGCTATGCGGAAAACAGCAAGTTCGGTTATGTGGATGCCGCCGGCGCGTGGCAGATTGGCCCCCAATACGTGTGGGCGGAACGGGGTTTTCGAGCGGAAAGCGCTCTGATCCACGATCGAAGCAGCGCGGATTATACAGACAGCGACCTGTACTTGGTCGCAGAAGTGTTCAGCGGCACAACGCAGATCGGCGATACCGACACCGAGCCGCTGGAGGGGAAGTACGGCCTGCTGCGCAACGACGGCACGCTGGTGGTGCCGATGCGGTACACCGATATTCTCTGGACGGTGAATGGCATAGCCGCCGTAACAGACGGAGTAAGCTGCTACCTGTACAACCTGATTTCCGGCGAGCCCATCGGCGGCGCGTATGAGGAAACCGGCGTCTATGAAAACGGCTATGTAACGGTGAAGCAGAACGGGTTGTGGGGGTATCTGAACCCCGTAACCGGCGAGTACCTCAACGGCGGCTGCGTATGGGAAAGCGCACTACCTTTCAGCGAAGGGTATGCGGGCGTATCGCAGGACGGCGCTTACGGCTTCATTAATCAAAGCGGCGACATCGCAATCGCTTTGCAGTACACCGGCGTTGCGCCGTTCAGCGAAGGGTACGCGGGCGTTCGCGTCGCCAAGCGCTGGGGCTTTATCAACACCCGTAACGAACAGGTAATCAAACCGGCGTACGCGGCGGTGCAGACCTTCCAAAACGGGCTGTGCGCCGTGCAGAAGAGCAAGAGCTGGGGCCTTATCAATGCAAACGGTGAAATCATCCTCCGCATCAAATACAGCGAAATTACCGATTTCGACCCTATCTACCACCGCGCATGGTTCCGGCTGAATAAGCTGTGGGGGCTGGTGGCTTCCGACGGTTCGGTGGTTATCAAACCGACGTGGAGCTACCGCGACGATTTTGACGGCAACACGCTCTGCCGCGTCGCATACAAAAACAAATACGGCTTCATCGACGCCAGCGGAAAATCCCGTATCCTGAACCAGTACGACGTCGCTTCCCCTTTCCGTGCGGACTATGCCGCCGTGCAGGACAGCGAAGGCAACATCTCCTATATTAATAAAACACAGCACAGTTTCACCATCGATACCGACGTGCCGGTGGAATGCCGCGCTGGGTTCATCGAAGCCCGAAAGATTTGGGGCACGGAAACCGTAACAACGGACGAGAACGGCGAAACCCAAACCACCACGGTTAAGCATATCGCCTACAGCCTTTACGACGATCAGGGGATGGCTGTTCCGGTCGCCGCATACGGCGCCTGATCGCTTTCATTATCACAGAAAACGCCCGGCTGTCGCACCCTGATCCCCCAGGGCGACAGCCGGGCGTTTTTATCTGTTGTGGTCGTTTACCGGCTGGAACTCTTGCTCATACCCACCAGCTTAAGTACATACAACAGCAGTCTGAGCAGCGTTACAAT
>JAQUXV010000364.1 GCA_028692205.1 Eubacteriales bacterium | reverse complement strand
TTTACCGCTTTTCGCCCTTCGTCGTCAACGGGGAGGAAGCCCTGCGCGGTGAATGCACCGTGGACGATGCGGCCTTGCAGACGGCGGTGCAGTTTTTCCGGCAGATGCTGTCGGTATAAGAACGCTGCGGTCACAGGCCCCCGTTTTGTCCGCCGCCGGCAAAGGATCAGGAAAGCGCCCGCGCCGGGTTTTAGCCGGGTTTTTCCTTCGGGGTGGAAAGAAAACACGGTGGGGGATTCCCATAACCTTTCCCCGGAGCGACGGTGAACCCGGTGGCCGCTTTGGGGGTAAAATCGCATCGGACGCGGAAAAGCCGGGAACGGCGGTCGGCTTTTCGACAATTGTTTTCGGGCCGTGCGGGAGGGATTGTATTTTGGCTGGAATCGTCTTTTTCGCCTTTTTTCTTGCGGGCGGTCTGCTGATCGCCCGGTACTGGCTACCGCGGCGCAGGCCGCTTACGCGCTGGTATGCGGGGGCATCCATCGGGCTTTTTTTAACGCTGTGGCTGCCTGTGCTGTGGGCGAATGCCGTTGCGTTTTCGGCGACGGCGCACCTGCTATCGCTGCTCACACTGCTTTTGCTGGTGATGGCCGCCTACCTTACGCGGGACCGGCACGCCCGTGTGCGCTTTACGGAGGAGGATCGGCGGATGCTACGGGCGGTGCTGACCGTCGTCGTACCGCTGACGCTTCTGGCGGGCTGGCTGGAGTACACGCATTCCATCCGCCTCGCCGCGGACGGCACCTACCACGTGGGGCAGAGCACCTACGGCGATCTGTCGCTGCACCTGGCCATTGCCACCTCTGCGATCGACGCGCAGTTCCCCCTGCAAAACAGCCTGATGGTGGGCGCGACGATGGCCTACCCCTATCTTTCGGATACGTTCGCCAGCACCTTCTACCTGCTGGGCATGGGTCTGCCCGCCGCGATGGCGTTTACCGGCACGGTAATGTGCGCGTCGGTCTTTACGGGCTACGCGCTTTTCTGTGCGCAGCTGGCGCGCAGGCGGGGCGCGGTGTGGTTGGCGGTCTGCCTGCTGTTTTTGAACGGCGGGCTGGGCTTCTTCTACACCCTCAGCGGCACGGCGGAGGGTGGCGCGGTCTCGGCCACCGTGTGGGATAACCTGTACAACGTCATGACGGGGTATTACCAAACCCCCACCAACCAGCCCAACCCCAACAATCTGCGCTGGGTGAACATCATCTGCGATATGCTGGTGCCGCAGCGCGGCATCCTCGGCGGCTGGACGATGCTGATGCCTGTGCTGCTGCTGGTAGTGCCGCCGCTGGCACGCCGCCGCAGGCACACCACCCGGGAGATGATTCTCGCGGGGACGATTGCGGGCGGTATGCCGCTTCTGCACACGCACAGCTTTCTGGCGCTGGCGCTGGCAAGCTTCGGCTTCTGCCTGTACGCGGTGCTGACCGCGCCTAAAAAGAGGCGGTGGGAGGCGTTTCAGCCGTTTCTGCTGTATGGCGGGCTGGCCGCCGTGCTGGCGCTGCCGCAGTTGATTCGGTTCACGTTTGTGCAGGCGACGGCGAGCGACCACTTTTTGCGTTTCCAGTTCAACTGGTGCAACAACCGCGGCGGCAACGGGCTGGTGGACCCGTATTTCTGGTTCTACATCAAAAATATCGGCCTGCCTTATCTGCTGATCCTGCTGGCGTTGTTCCAGCGGCGAAAGGGCGACCTGCGGGACGAAGCCGCGCGTGCCGCCGCGCTGACGGACGGCCTGTACGCGGTTAAACCGGCGGAGGCAGAACCGATTGCGGCGGCGGAAACCCCGTCGGCATCCGTGCCCGCGGCGGCAAAGCAGAATGCAACGCCTGCGGCTCAGCCGGTATCTGCGCCTGCGACGGCGGCGGTAACGGCGCAAAAAGCCGAACTCATGCCGGAGGAGGACGAAGCGCCCGAAACGCCGGGCGGGCTGTTCGCGGGCGACATGCCCGCCTACGGCGAAACGCGCGGGACGGCGGAGGTTCCCCCGAAGGAGGAGGAGAACCGCCCCTACCTGAAACCCCTGCCGCCCGAAAAGCTGCGTGTCGCCGCGTTTTCGCCGGAGGATGACGACCGCGTGGGCGTTATGCGCGCCGTAACCGGCCAATCCGGGCCGGAGCCGAGCCGCAGGCCGTTCTTTTCGGAGCTGTTTCACTACCACGTAGACGAGGCGGCCGCGGCCGAGGCGCGCGCGCGCCTCACCACCCCCGGCGAACCCGAAACCTGCTTTGCCGACCAGCCCCCCGCACGGGACTGGGTGCGGCAGAACCGCCTGCTGGCTGCCGGCGCTTTCCTGATCCTGCTGATTGCGGAATTCATCATCTTCCAGCCGAACGAGTACGACAACAATAAGTTGATTTACGTCTGGTTCCTGCTGTGTCTGCCCATGGCGGCGGATTACGGACTGGAGATTTTCGCAAGGCTCCGGGGGCTGGGCGGCAGGCGTGTACTGGCCGCGCTGTGCCTGATTACGCTGTTCCTGTCGGCGGGGCTGACTGTGGCCCGCGAGGCGGTGAGCGATTATCAGGCGTACGGCACGGAGGACATCGCCGTGGCGGCGTTTGTGAAGGAAAACACGCCGGAGCACAGTGTGTTCCTGACCGGCAACGAACACCTGAACCCCGTAGCGTCGCTGGCCGGGCGAACCATTGTGTGCGGCAGCGACCTGTACCTGTATTACCACGGTTTCAACACTACCGCGCGCAGGCAGGCGGTGCAGGCGTTTTACGAGGCTCCGGCGGACAACCTTTCGCTGCTTTCGCAGTACGGGATCGAGTATATTTACGTCGGACCGTCCGAACGGTATAATTATAAGGTGGATACGGACGCGCTGGACGAACGGTTTACCCGCGTGTATACTTCCGGGGGCGACAATTACCTGATCTACGCCGTGCCGGACGCCTACCGGCAAACGGGCGATACAGGCGGCGTCTCGCCCGCGCAGACGCCGGGCCCCGCACAGGACCCGAACGCTGAAGGCTGACCGCGGAGGACGAATATGGAACGCTTTTTACGCTACTCGCTGGAAAAAGAGCGAAAGATACGCGCGGTGCTGATGCTGGGTGGCCGGATGGCGCAAAAGACGGTAAAAGTGGTTGCGCTTGAGCCGGAGTGCGCGCTGCTGCTGATCGGCGCAAAAAAAGCGCCCGTCCCGGTATTCTATACGGATATTTTTAGCTGCGATTATGCCCGCGGCGACCATGGAGAGGAATAAAAACATGCAAAAAATCAGGAAAGTACTGTCCAACCGCGAAGAAATGCTGGAACTGGTTCGCTATCTGATCGCCGGGGTGCTGACGACGCTGTTGAGCCTGGCGGTATCCTACGGCTGTTACATCCTTTTTTCCGAAGACCACACCATCAACGGCGCGAACACCGCGCAGCTGATGCTCGGCAACGGAATCTCGTGGGTGGTGGCGGTGATTTTCGCCTT
>JAQUXV010000363.1 GCA_028692205.1 Eubacteriales bacterium | reverse complement strand
TGGTGTAATCCAGATCCACCAATACATAGCTCCCCTCGATAAACAGCGCCTCCGTGCCGGTCATCTTGTAGGTTTTGTATGCGCCCGCGCCGTGATAGGTTTTGGCGGGGCCGCAGCGGGACTGAACGCGCTCGCTTTCGGCAAGCGGGCGAATGCTGATTTCGTAGCGCGGATAGGCGGTTATCTCCCACGGCTTGGCGGGTGTGCCGGTTATCGTCGGGGCGGGAGTGTCGGCAGGCGCGGCGGTGACAGCGGAACCCGCGAGCGAAGCCAGCCCGGAGAGCGCCGAACCGCGAAGCCAGTTGCCGTCCGCGTTTTTCACGTAAAAGTAGCCGGAATCCGCACCGCCCGTGACGATGTTCAGCGTCCATTCAGTTTGCTCGCCGGAAGGCTGTTTGTCGATCACGGTGCTCAGCACGCTGTTGTCGCCGCCCATTACCATTACGTCGGTCGCGTCGGCATCGGTAAAGTAGGTCATTTGCAGGTCGGCCAGCGAATGGAACGGCAGCAACACAAACAACAGAAGCAGACAGAACGCAATTCTCTTTTTCACGAAGATTCCTCCTTTGCGGATGGCGGCGCATACGGGAGTCGTATAATCTATCTTTATCATAAACACCGGAGTGGGATTTGGCAAGAGAACGCCCATTTTGGAAAATGATTTGCCGCAATTTCCCTTTGAGGGGTTGACAAACGAAAAAAAACATGCTTCAATAAACAAAACCGTTGAAGCGGAGATCACACCGAAAGCGCACTTACAGAGAGCCGGAGTTGCTGGAAACCGGCAGGAAGCGAATCGGCAAATGGACCGCCGAGGGCGCGTTGAAAAGATTGGCCAACCCGTAAGGGCGGCGAAATCCGAGTATAGCGCGACGTTACGCCAACGTTATTCGGCGTAGAGTGTGTCGGCACTTGAACGAGCGGACGGGCAACCGTCAAGCAGGGTGGTACCGCAGATGTTGAACGCATCTGTCCTTGAAAATAAGGACGGGTGCGTTTTTTCATACCCGTGTACCGCAAAGGCAAACCGACGAAGCTTCCCAAATGGATAAGCAGAAAGGATGGATCCCCATGAAGAAACTGATCGCTCTGGTTTGCACGCTGATGCTGGTACTCACCTTTGTTTCCGCCAATGCCGAAGCCGCCAAAACGTATACCGTAGGCATCATCCAGATGGCCGATAACGGCGCTTTCACCGATATGCGCGAGGGCTACATCGCCCGGATGCGCGAACTGGGCTATACCGAGGACGTGATGACCTTCGATTACCGCAACGCGCAGGGGGATATGACCAATCTGGCCTCCATCTGCCAGGCGATTATCGACGAGAAAGTGGATTACGCGGTCACCATCGCAACGCCGCCTTCGCAGGCGTTCCTGAACATGGACAGCGGCATCCCGCAGTTCTTCATTTCCGTTTCCAACCCCGTGGGTGCGGGCATTATCACTGAAATGGCGCATCCGGATAAAAACTGCACCGGCACCAGCAACGCCATTCCTGTGGACGAGATGTTCAAGCTCAGCAATCAGCTAACCCCCGGCTGTGAAACGTACGGCCTCATCTATTGCACCAGCGAAGTCAACTCGGTAACCACCATCAAGAACGCCGAGGCGTATATGGACGCCAACGGGCTGAAGTACGTTGAAGCCGTGGTGACCAACTCCGGCGAAGTGCAGCAGGCGGCCGAATCGCTGGTGGGCAAGGTGGACGCGATGTTCATCCCCAACGACAGCGTGGTGCAGACGGCGCTGACCGTGGTGGCCGAGGTTGCCAAAGACAACAAAATCCCCGTGTATGGTTCCTCCGCGGTTATGGTGGCTTCCGGCGCGTTTGCCACTATCTCCATCAGCGATACGGAAATCGGCCGGATCACCGCCGATATGTGCGACCAGTTCCTGAAGGGCACGGCCATCGCGGACATTCCCGCGATAACGGTAAGCGACTTCACCATGGTGATCAACAAGACCACGGCCGACGCTATCGGCGTTACGCTCAGCGACGACGTGCTGGCGCAGGCGACAATCATCGAGTAAACACGGGCCGGTCGGGCCGCAACGCGGTTTTTAGCCGGTAACGCATCAAGGCCTGCGCGCGGTTTTACGCCACGGCGAAGAACGGAATGGAATGCCCGGAGAGGCTGCACTGAAATTCCGTAATGAAGCCGGGGGGAAACCGCCGCAGGCGCGATGCCTTCGGGGCTGGAAACCGAATCATCATCCAAACGAGGAAGGTTCGTTATGACGTTATTTCTGGGTTCCCTGCAGCTTGGGCTGATGTACGGGCTGCTGGCCATGGGGATTTTCATCAGCTTTCGAATTTTGAACATCCCGGACCTGACCGCCGAGGGTAGCTTTACCCTCGGCGTGGCCGTGTCTGCAATGGTGACGCTGGCGGGCGCTCCCTATCTGGGGCTGCTGCTGGCTTTCCTGTGTGGCATGGCTGCGGGCGTGGTAACGGGCCTGCTGCAAACCAAAGTCGGCATCCACCCGATTCTGGCCGGCATCCTGACGATGAGCGGGCTTTACACCATCAACCTTGCGGTAATGGGCGCAAGCTCCAACGTAACGCTGATCGGAAAAGACACGCTTTTCCAGCTTCTGTTCAAGCAACTTGAACCGCTTTCAAAAAACGACGTTAAGCTGTTGGTGGGCGCGGTGCTGGCAACGCTGGTGCTGCTATTACTGATCTGGTTTTTTAAAACCCATCTCGGGCTTTGCATCCGTGCTACCGGGAATAACGAATCCATGGTGCGATCTTCCTCCATCAACGCTTCCGCGATGAAGGTGGTGGGGTTGGCGGTGTCCAACGGCTGCATTGCGCTTTCCGGCGCGATTGTGGCGCAGTATCAGGGGTATGCGGACATTTCCAGCGGCATCGGCATCCTGGTTGTGGGGCTGGCCTCGGTGATTATCGGCGAGGCGGTGTTCGGCCGACGGAGCGTTACTGTCGGTTTGGTGTCGGCCATTGTGGGTTCGGTGATTTACCGCATTATTATTGCGCTGGCGCTTTCCACCGACTTCTTCCCAGCTTATTTCCTCAGGCTGATTTCCGCCGTCATCGTAGCGATTGCGCTAAGCATTCCCACGATAAAGACGAGCCTGCAAAAGCGGAAGATTCGCAGGGAGGGAAGAAACCGTGCTTGAGCTGCAAAACCTGTCCAAAACTTTCGCCAAAGGAACCGTGAACGAGCATACGGCGTTAAACCGGATCAACTTTACCCTGAATGACGGCGATTTCGTGACCATTCTCGGCTCCAACGGCGCGGGTAAAAGCACGCTTTTCGGGGCCATTGCGGGAAGCTTCTGGCCGGATCAGGGGCACATTGTGCTGGACGGGGAAGACATCACGTACCTGCCGGAGCACAAGCGCGCCCGCAAGATCGGCATCCTGTTTCAGGACCCGATGAAAGGCACCGCGCCGGATATGACCATTGCGGAAAACCT
>JAQUXV010000362.1 GCA_028692205.1 Eubacteriales bacterium | reverse complement strand
CCGTCGGCGGCCGGGATGGCCACGTAACGGTCGAAAACCTTCCAATCCAGTTTGAAATGGCGCTCCCGCCTGAACTGGGCGGCAAGAAACCCGTGGGTCTTAACCCCGAGCAGCTTTTCGCCGCCGGGTATTCCGCTTGCTTCGGCAGCGCCGTGCAGCACGTGCTTAGGCTGAAGCGGCTGAATATCGATCCTCCCGCGGTGAGTGTGAACGTGGGCATTGGCAAAAACGAGTCCGGCGGCTTCGCGCTCGCGGCGGACATCGAAGTGCTGTTCCACGGTGTGGATCAGGCGACCGCGGATGACATCGCCGCGCAGGCGCATCTGGTTTGCCCGTATTCCAACGCCACACGCGGCAATATCGAAGTCAACGTTACGGCGAAGGTTGCTTAAACCGTACTGCCTTTTCCTCCTCCAAAAAACAATCGCCCGTCCGGAACGGTTTCCGGACGGGCGATTCCTTTTTCAGTGCTTACAGCGCGGCCATTTCGGCTTCAATCCCCGCTTCGCAGGCGCGCATGGCGAGGATGGTTTTCTCAAACAGATCGTTCAGGTCCCAGCCGAGGGCTTCGGCCCCATGCAGGATCACATCGCGGGAGCATCCCGCGGCGAATTTTTTGTCTTTGAACTTCTTTTTAATGCTGGAAGTTTCCATATCCATCACGCTTTTGGAAGGCCGCATCAGCGCCGCCGCGCCGATGAGCCCGGTCAGCTCATCCGCCGCGAAAAGCACCTTCTCCATGGTGTGTTCGGGCTTGATATCGCAGCAAAGGCCGTAACCGTGGGAGCAGATTGCGCGGATCATTGTTTCGCCCACGCCCGCCTCCCGCAGCAGCTCTGGCGCCTTTTGGCAATGCTCCTCGGGGTAGCGCTCAAAATCGATATCGTGCAGCAGCCCCACCATCGCCCAAAAATCGGCGTCGTCGGCAAAGCCCAGCTCGTTGGCATACCAGCGCATCACACCTTCCACCGTCAGCGCGTGCCGGATGTGGAACGGTTCCTGATTGTATTTTTTGAGCAATGTCAGGGCTTGCTCCCTGGTCAGTTCGGTCTGCATGGAATACCCCTCCCCGTGTGATTTTTCCCATCATAGCACAGGCGGTTTGTTCCGTAAAGGGCGCGCAGCTTGCGCCGCGGTTTGCGCAATGATACAATAAGCTGAAGCCGCGCGAAAAGTTTTTACGACAAATTTACTTTTCACGCATGAAACCGGGCTGTTCGCGCGTTATCCATAGTGGAGCGTAAATCGGCCGTCGCAGGGGCGGCAATGGGGGCTCTGAAATGCCAGATTTCGAGGGGTTGTACGAAAAGTACGCCACCGACGTGCTGCGGGTATGCTACTTCTATCTGGGCGACCGGCAAAAGGCCGAGGATGTCTGCCAGGATGTGTTTGTACGCCTGATGGTGAATACGCCGGAGCTGGAAGAAGGCCACGAAAAAGCGTGGCTGCTCAAAGTGGCGCTGAACCGATGCCGCGATTTATGGCGCGGCTCGTGGGCAAGGCGCGTGGTGCTCGGCAGCCCCACGTTCGACCTGATTCCCGCGCCGGACGACACCGCCAAACGTGAGGACGAGGAAGCCATGATGGTCGCCATCCACCGTTTGCCCGCCGTTTTCCGCGAGGTGATTTTACTGCACTACTACCAAAATTTCGGTATCAGCGAGATTTCGCAGATTACCGGTTTGCCGGAAGGCACCATTTCCAGCCGCCTCTCCCGGGGGCGTAAAAAGCTGGAAGCAATTTTAGGGGGAGGGGACGCGCAATGAATCGGCTGAAACAGCTACCGCAGATCGCGGATCATCAATTGGGCGGTTTGAACGCCGATCCGCGTTTGCTTGCCAAAATTAAAATCGCCGCAAGCGAAGGGCCGCGTCGCCGTGTGCGGCTGCGCCCCCTGCTGCTGGGCGCTCTCGCGGCCACACTGTGCCTGTGCGTAGGCCTGTGGGCGATTCCCGCTTATATCGCGGGCAGCCCGTCCGGCGCGTCGCTGCTCAGCAGCGGCAGCGCGGGCGTATCCATCAACGGCGCCGAAGTGCGCGTGCGGGCGCTGGATGTGCCTGCAGGCAGCATCAGCGTCGGCGGCACCGGCAAAAACAGCGCCACCTACCGCAACATTTTCGCGCAGGAAAAGAACGGCAACTATCCTCTCGTTATGGTGGGCAACGCTGTTTACCGGCTGCTGATCAGCCCGACCAACATGAGCGACAGCCTGCTGGGCGAATCACTGGGCGAGGTAACCGAATACACGGTAGAACCCGCGCTCAGCACCGGCGGCATTGTAAGCAACATCGTCTCCGCGGGTGAAACGGTCTACGCGGTTCAGAACATGAAGGGCGCCATGGCCGCCGCTTATGTAAACGGCAGCCTGCGCGTGTTCCAGCGCGTCAGCTTTGCGGGCGCGGCGGCGCTGGGTGGCGAAACGCTGAAGGATACGCTGACCGCCTCTCAGTCCGTAGTCGCCATGGAACTTACGGATTCCGGCATTGTGGATGATTCCGCCACGGCGCAAACCCTGCTTTCCACCCTTTACCGGAACGCCGGTTACCAAAACGCGTCCTTCGGCTCCGACGACAGCCGCAGCCTGCTGCTCGCGCTGGATAACGGGCTGATCGTCCAGCTGATGGTCGGCAGCGACACCGTCAGCGCCTGCGGAACGTGGAGCGCACCCGAATTCTTTACCGCTTTCGATGAAGCCGTAGCCGCCGAATAACCCGGTTCCCCAATATTTTTTCCGGTCGGAGAGCCCAGACTCTCCGGCCGGTTTTTGTTTGTCCGTAAAGGTCCGCAGTTGTTTTTGCGGTCAACCCGCGCACTTTCCTTCGCGCCCAAAACGTGCTATGATGAGGGCAGTTCGTATACGGGCGCGCCTGTCCCAAGGTGTGCCGTAAACCTGTAAACCGAAACGGAGGCGTGCCGATGAAGCGCATGAGTATCGTCGTCCCCTGCTATAACGAGGAAGCGGTCATTCCCCTCTTCTACGAAGCGTGCGCCAAAACGATGGCGGAACTGCCCGTGGAAGCGGAGTGGTGGTTTGTGGACGACGGCAGCGCGGATGGCACGCTGACAGCACTCAAGGCTCTTCGCCAAAAGGATGAGCGTGCCCATTACATCAGTTTCAGCCGCAACTTTGGCAAGGAATCTGCCATGTACGCCGGGTTGGAAGCCGCAACTGGCGATTATGTCGCTGTGATGGATGTTGATCTGCAGGACCCGCCTTCCCTGCTGCCCAAAATGCTTTCCGCGCTGGAGACGGAGGGGTACGACTGTGTTGCCACCCGCAGGGTGACCCGCGCGGGCGAGCCCATGTTGCGCTCGTTTTTTGCCCGCAAGTTTTACCGGCTCATCAACCGCATCAGCAAGACGGAAGTGGTGGACGGCGCGCGGGATTACCGCCTGATGACGCGCCAGATGGTGAACGCCATCCTTTCCTTAAAGGAAGTCAGCCGCTTCAGCA
>JAQUXV010000020.1 GCA_028692205.1 Eubacteriales bacterium | reverse complement strand
TTATTTCGCTGGAAATCGGCGGCTTCGGCTATCTCCTGCTAATGCGTAAGCTGAACCTCCGCTCCGGCTGGCTGCGCTTTCTGGTTTCCCTGCTGGCGTGCGCCGTGCTCACGGTCGGTTCGTTCGCGGGGCTGTATTATTCCATTACGCCGATGAATGCGATCGCCAACCGCTATCAGAGCAGCCAGCAAACCCCTGCGGCTGAAACTGGCGCCGAGGCGGACACCGCCGCCAGCCAAACCGACGAAAGCATCGTCAGCCGCTACCACATTTCAGAAAACGTCGGTTCCTTCGCCAACCGGCTGACCATCGTCTATCCCGCGGCGATCCCCGTACTCCGGCAAAGGCCGTTAACCCTGCTGATCGGCAACGCGACCGATAGGGTGATCGACGCGGCGGAAAGGCTGACCCACGCCAAGCTTTACCATTGGCACAATTCCCTGCTTCAGTCGCTGATGACCGCCGGGCTTCCGGCGTTCCTGCTGGCGCTTGCGTTTTCCGTGCTGTTGATGGTGAAGTGCGGAAAAATCATCTTTTCCAGGCGCACGCCCCTTGCGGTGCAGGCGCTTACGCTGCCGGTGCTGGGGGTTTTCCTGAACGGAATGCTGGAAAACCTGCTGTTTATCAATATTTCCGTTATCAATCTGCTTTTCATGCTGCTGGCAGGGTTCCTGTTCGCGTACGATACAAAGGCGCACCAGTAAGCTGCCAAACCTCGCCGCCCTGCCGTCCGGCACGGACGGCGCTCCGTTTCCTGCTGCTTATGCTGCCGGTGGGTTCCTGTTCGCCTATGATACGAAAGCACGCCAGTAAGCTGCCAAACCTCGCATCTCTGCCGTCCGGCACGGATAGGCACGGCTTCGTCCGTTGTCCGTTTGGCGGGATAAGCCCGTGCCCGTGACCTTTTTCCCTCCGAAGCCTTCCCGACAGGCTCCCTCGCTGTTTGCAACTCCGGCAGGCTTCTACACACATCTTACGGAGTATTGCCACAGCCCTCCGACGATCCCATAAACCGGGTCGACGGAGAGCTGTGCTTTTATCACTTTTTGCGTGCCGGTCACGCACTTTTCTACGTTCGCAATCGGCAATCCGGCGTTGAAGCGCGGTTACGGGAACATCCGCCGCACCAGCGGAATCCGCCGGGCGGCAAAGAACAGCGCAACGGCGAGGGCGTACACCACAATCGGCCAAAGTATCGAGTGCAGCCCGGTTTGCGCAATCCATGCCGGTTCGGCGTTAAAGCGTATCAGCAGGTCCATAATGAACTTTTGTGTAAAGTAAACGGACAGGCTCGCCGCGGAAAGCCTGCGCACCCATCGGCCCACCTTCGCATTGCCGCCGCGAATCCGCTGAAACGCCACAAACACCGCCAGCGCCTGAAATACGCAGGGGAAATTCAGGTAGGTTCCGTAGGCGTAGTCCACCATGCCCGCTCTTTGGCTGAGCTGCCACGTCATCACCGTGCGCAGGATTAGCGCGCCGAAGCCCAGCGCGTAGACCAGCGCGCGCTGCCGCCCGGTGGGCGACCAATGCGCGACAAGGTACCCCAGCAGCGGATACATCAGGTAGCCGCCGCTGATGACGGTGTTCATTTCCGCGTTCCACGCAACGCCCGTCCACCGCGAAACCATGGGCATTACGGCAATGGTGATAAACGCCAGCGCCACCATGTAGCCGTAGGTGCGCATCCGCTTTTCCTTCGGGATCAGCCCCAGCACGGGAATGGCCAGGTAGCAGGCAAACAGCGGGGGAAAGAACCAGTATACGGAATAGTACGAGCCGTGAATCAGCCACGTCAGAATGTTTTGAAGCGTCAGGTCGCCCAGCGCCAGCGTGCCCTTGAGCACATGAAACCCCATCGCCAGCAGGCTCCACCCAATGTAGGGAAGCACTACCCGGGTCAGCCGCTTCAGAAAATAGGTTTTCGTGTCATAGCGTTCCCGGTAGTCGATCAGCGTCGCCCCGCTGAGCATAAAGAAAATCGCGACTGCGGGGTAGAAAAACGATTCAACCAGCAGGTTTTCCAGCCAGCGGGCGCTGTTTTCGTAGCTCCAGAACGCGCTGTTCACATGCAGCGCCACCACGGCGAAGCAGGCCGCCACGTTTAACCAGTCGTAATAGGCCACCCGTTCCTTACGCTGCATCGCCGCTCACCTCCATCTTCCCGGGGTGGCGCGCACAGGCCAGCAGCGGAATGGTCATGGCGACCACGGGCAGGAAGTAACGGAAATAATCGTCCACCGGGGAAACCAGACACACCGCAAAGCTGAGCAGCGCCGGCACGAAAAGCAGCAGTTCCCGCCAGCGGCGGCGGCGCGCCGTCGCGAGGGCGGCCCCGACCAGCAGCCACGTGTAAAACGCGCAGGTGAAAAGCAGCTGGATTATCGGTATCGTGCGGAACCCCTCCATAATCTTCGCCGCGTACAGCCGCAGCCCGGCAAAGGCTTCGGGCTGCACGGTGTGCAGCTCCCCTTCCCCTTCAATGTCGAAGCTGGTGTACACAAAGCGCAGCCCCGCCTGCTGGCTGTACGTAATGCCCGTGTATTTGGGCGTGAAGGCGTAGTAGCCGCGGTTGCCCGCCATAAACGCCTGCAGGTAGGTAACCGGGTACTTCAGCATCATGGAAAACCATGTCTTGCGGTACCGGGCAAGCGCCGCTTTTTCCACATCCGCACCCGCGCCGAACTGCCGATACGTCAGTTTTACGGGGTCGGAGATCCACGGCTGGTACACCCTGCCGATGGCTTCAATATCCAGCACACGGTCGATCTCCGCGGTTTCTTCCGCCGTCAGCTCATCGGCATGGTCGCGCACCACCCGCGCGGTTTGCTGAAAACAAACCGAATAGATGCCGGAGGCGGTGTTATCCACAATGCCCAGCGCGGGCACGACGACAAAGTTCAGCAGCGACACCGCCGCCGTAACGAACGCGGCGATCCCGGCAAGCCACACGCGCGCGGCAGCCCGCCTCGCCAACGGAATGAAGGCGAGCAGGCTGAGCAGCACCACGTAGAAGCCGTTGTTTCGCCACAGGCAGGCCAGCAGCGCCAACAAGCCGTAAGCCAGCCACTGCCGCAGGCGAAACACGCGCAGCCCCCGCGACCACTCAACGGTGTTAATCAGCAGCAGCAGCAGCGTGGCCGTATACAGCGTATCCTTGCCGATCATCATGCTGTAGCCGCCCCAGATAGGCAGCACTGTAAAAAACGCGAGCACAGCGACCTGCCATTTCCATTGCGTTCCCAGCCGCCGGACCAGCGTAACCACGCGTGCGCACGCGTACGCGAGCGCGAACGTCTGCAGCAGCATATAAACCAGCGTGCCGATATTGTCCCCGCCGATCCACCGCCCCAGCGCGATGCACGCCCCGAAAACCCATGTGGTGAATACGGAATGCCACGTAGTCATCTGCGTAATGCCCTGAAGCTGCTCAAACATCCACGACAGATCGCTGATGACGGTGCCGGGGTAAAACACGATCAGGTAAGGCGACCAGCACAGCACGAACAGCAAAACGCAGGCAAGCGTTGTGTGCCGCGCAAAAAAGCCGCGCAGCCTGCCGAATGCCCGCGGCGGCGTCTGCGGCAAAGGCCGCGACAGCAGCGCGTGGCTCGCGAGGGTCAGCAGCGCGGCCATGGTCGCCCCCTGCCCCGCAATTTTCAGCGCGACGGTCACCCACGATTGAAACACGCCGATGAATGCCCACGAATCGTAGGCAAACAGCGTCGTCCCAAAATAATTCAGCGCCCCAAAAAGCAGCCCGAAGCCAAGCTCCCCGGCCCCGGGGCGGTAGCGCAGGCGCACATACGTAACGTAAAACAGGCCCGCCAGCGCCAGGGCGACGAACGTCCACACGTAATCCGTGGATTCGGCGGGGATGGACGCCTTGCCCACGAACAGCTGCGGGTTGATCACAAAGGCCTTCGCGCAGAGGATTCCGGCGACGGCGGAAAGCAGGATCGGCATCAGGCGATACGGTTTTTTCGGCTCATGAATGGGTTGCACCCGGTCGCACCTTCCTCCCGTTAAAAAGCGTTGCCAGAGGACAGCAGGTAATACAGGTAATAGACGGCGGAATACCCGTGCCAGCCCAGCAGCGCCCAGCTTGCGGCATAGCCCGCCGCGCGAAGCCGGTTTTGCGCCCGCCCGGGCCAGAACGCGGCCAGATCCCGCCAGTAGGAGCGAAGCGCAAGCCACCACAGCAACAGCGCGCTGCTTCCGGTCGCCCAGGTGAAGTTGCCGTGGCTCTCCCGCAGGCCGGTTTCGTGGAAGAAGGCGGCCTCAAGGCAGCTGAACAGAAGCATCAGCAGCACCAGCGCCACCGCCCCGTCCATCGGCTGCCCCCTGCGGTGGCGCAGCAGAAGCGCCAGCAGGGGGAACGCCGTTAAAATCAACACGCTGCGCACGGCGATATACAGCGTCTCCGCCGTAACGTACACCGAAACGCCGCTGGTGTACTCCACCACGACGCCCGTATAATACAGGTATTGCAGCAAAAAGTAAACCGCGCCCGGTAGAAACGCAAGTGCGATCCGCAGGAAATAGCGCCATTGTCCGGGCCTGCGAAGCCACGCCGCACAAAAAAACACAAAGGCGGCGGGAAGCAGCGCCTGCAGGAACGTCGGCTTTGCGGAGGCTGCCAGCATCAGCAACGCCGCAAGCCAAAATACATTTTTCCACGGCAAAACAACCGCGCCGTCCCCGGCGGCCAGCCGACGCTCGTACACGCACCAGCAGTGGATCAGGTAGGGCACCATAAACAGGGAGATCGCGGTAACCGTGATCTGCGTCGGGTTGTGCCACACGGTGGGCGAGCCCGCCGCGCGGTACACCAGCGGGTTGATCCACGGCAGGCGCAGCCCCGTTACCACCATCAGCAGCAGGCACATCAGCCACATCACGGCGCGGCTGCCTTCGCCGCGTTTGGGCAGCAGCAGGTTCTGTGCCGCCGAAAAAGCGATGGTTTTCGCCAACGCCGTAACGCCCGCCGCCGCCGCCGCGAGCGGCAGCCCCAGCTGATAAAGCCCGCTTACCGAAAGGTGCCAGAGCGGATAGGCGATACGGCAGGTGACGCTGTGCAGGTCCGCAAAGTCGAACTCCTTCGCGATTCCCGCGTGTATCGCCAGATCGGACATAGGGTTGACCGCTTCCCGGTAAAATATAAAGTAAACCCCCACGAAAAAAAGCAGACCGTACAGCCACGCGATCGGGCTGCGCCGCTGCCGGGCCGCTATTTCACGCGAAGCCTGCCAGTTGTCAAACGTCATACGGCGTTCTCCTTCAGCTGTTTTACGCGCGGGCGCGCCGAAAACGTATCCGCGAGGCTTACGGCGCTCAGCGCATACAGCGCGCCGAAGCTGACCAGCATATTCCACGAAAGCGTCGTGTGTGTCTTGAGCGGAGAGGAGAACGGAAGCAGGATGAACACGCAGCCGAACAGCACGGCGTACAGCGTTTCCCAGCGGGTTTCGCCTTCGTCACAGTAAAACAGCACAAACGGCAGCATCATATAAATAGCCATGTATTCCGCGCTCCACCCAGGGACGAGCGTAAACAGGCTCACCATCAGGGTTACGCGCAGCCACAGCTTCTTTTGCAGGCATATGCCCACCGCCAGCAGCACTCCGTAGGCCGCAGCGACCGCCTTGCCCGCGGTCAGCACCGCGCCCGCGTCCCAGCCGAACTCCGCCGCCAGATAGCTGGAAATGCTGGGTATGCTGGTGAAGTAATCGCTGCGGATGGACGACTGCACTTCCCGCTGGTTTTGGATAAACCGCAGGAACCCTTCCACGCCGCCGAACCATAAAAACGGCACAAAGAAGATCAATACGCCGTATGCCAGCAGCCGCAGGGCTTCCCGGTAGCGCTTTTCAAACACGTACAGCAGCCCGAACAGGCAGGGGTAAATTTTGAAGCCCGCCGCCGCCGCAATCAGCAGCAGCGCCGCCTCCCGCTGCCACGCTTTTTCGCTTTCCCTCAGGTCGAAGGCCAGCAAAAGCATCGCCAGTACGTTCACCACGGAATTGCCGCGTTCAACGGCAAAAATCATTACGCCCGAAAAAAGCAGGCACGCCGTAAGCAGCAGCGGCTCGGACGTCGAGCTTACTTTCGCGCCGTGCCGCCGGAAAAGGCGCTGTACGGCGTACAGAATCAGCACGAAGGTCAGCGCCGTAACCATAGTGTACGCCAGAATTTCGTAACTGGTGTTTGCGCGGGTATAACACACGTTTACCAGATAATACAGCGTGTACGCAAACGGGGGAAACGAAGCCCACCGGCTGTCGAAATACGGGCCGCCCTCGTGGGTGGGGTAATGCAGGTTGTTGATAAAATCCCCAAAGATGCTCTTGCCTCCGTTGAAAAGAAACCCCTCAATTCCGGCGCCGCGCCGCACCGCCAGATATACGGCCGAAAACACAAGGCTGAACAGGAATATCCCATAAAAGATCCGTCTCTTGGTTCGCATTCCGTTGTCTGCCACCCTTCGCAAACGAACCGCGCCGCCGCATCGCGGGCACGGCCCGGGTTGCCTGAAAACCCCGCCGTTCGTTTTCCGTTCGGCCCGCCGGGCTTTGGCAAAATCGCTTTCCCTGTTTATAAAAGGAAGCTTTTTTCTCCGCTATACCCTGCCATTATATTGGGGGGGTGGTAAAAAGTCAATAACACGGGGCCTGCGGGCGCCCGCCGCGCAGGTATGGCATAGGTTCGGCGGCGTTTGGGCCGCTGCCCCGGCTTGACATGCAATTTCGCGGTATGCTATCATTTTTCCACCTGGTCTGCGGTATCGAAAGGAATGATGTGCGTTTATGGAGCGCAGCGGCGCGGCTGTCTCTCGGCCGCTAAACCGGCTTTGGTCTATCGTGTTGTTTTTCGTTGCCGTTTTCTGTTCCAAGGGGTTTGTGGTCAGCCCGGACCTGTACATCGGCAAAAGCGCGGTGCCCGCCGCCACAACGGACTACCTTTGGGCGTTTCTGGCGCTGGCGCTGTGGCAGCTGATGGTTTACGCCTACATACGGCGGCGCATGCGCCCGCGCGTGGGCGAGCTGGTGTTCGGGCTTTTGTTCGGCATCGCCAATTTTTTGGGGACGGCGCTTTTTGCCTACGATTCGTGGGCGTTTATCGGCTCGACCATGTTCTGGTTCAACGTCGTATCCAAGTGCCTTGGACAGGGATTCGCCATGGCGACCGCCCTGACCGTCGTAGCAAACCTGCTTGCGTCCGCCCCGGCTGCCGGCGGCGGCCTGCGGCTTAAGCGTTTTCCCCGGCTGCGCGCTCTGTACCGGGAACATACGGCGCTCTTTAGCGCGGCGCTTTTCTTTGTCTGCTGGCTTCCCTATATGGCCGCTTTCTATCCCGGCACCGTGATCTACGATATGTGCGTAATGGTTCGCCAGTTTTTCGGGCTGGAGCCGATGGCGACATGGCACTCGGTATTCACCACCTGCGTGTTCGGCAGCTGCGTATGGCTGGGCCGCCTGCTGGGCGGCGATAACATCGGCACGCTGATCTATATGCTGTTGCAGGGTATCGCGCTGGCGGCCGCGCTGGGGCTGAGCATGCGCTGCCTCCGCGAGCTGAAAACCGGGCGGGGCTGGCAGCTGGCCGCCCTTGCGTTTTACGCGCTGACGCCCATTTGGGGCTACTATTGCATGATGATCGGCAAGGATACGCTGTATACCGCCATGCTCCTGCTGTTTTTGCTGAAAACCGTCGAGTTGAGCCGCCGGGCTCCGGAAGCCCCCATCCGCTGGCCGGAATTGCTATTTTACGGTTTCACGTCGCTTTCCGCCTGCCTGATTCGCAACAACGGCCTGTACGTGGTGGTTCCCTCCGCGCTGGTACTGCTGTTCGCCCTTTTCCGCGGCGCGCGGCGCGTTACAATCGGGGCCGCGCTGCTTTCGGCGGTGGCGGCCGCCGTGCTGTTTACGTACGCGGTCATCCCCGCGCTGGGCGTGATTGACAACAATTTTGCCGGTTTCCATTACGTGCTTTTCCAGCAGACCGCCCGCACCCTGCGCGACCACGCCGACGAGGTGACGGAGGAAGAAAAAGCGGTTATCAACCGGGTGCTGGACGTGGACGCCGTCGCCAGAGTGTACGAACCGTGGATTGCCGACCCGGTGCGCAACACCTTCCGCTTGGAGGACGCGGACGCCGAAACGCAGCAGGCGGCGCTGGCCGACTACCGCGCCGTATGGCGGGAAATGCTTGCGAAATATCCCTCCACCTACCTGCAGGCGTTTATCGCAAACAACAGCGGCTATTACGCCTTCACGCCCTTCATGGAGGGAATTACCTACCTGCAGCAGGCCGGTTTGCGTTTCGTTTTCCAGAATTACTGGGAGCCTGAACCGGGCGAGCTGCACACCACCCAGCCCGAAAGCCTGAAAACGGCGCGCTCGTTTTTCATTTCGCTGGCCACGCGCTGGCGTACGCTGCCCGTTTTATCGCTGCTTTATGTGCTGCCCGTATATACCTGGCTGTTAATTGGCGCGGGCATCGCCATGGCGCATCGCCGCCGTTGGCGCGGGCTAACGCTTTTCCTGCCCGCGCTGCTAAGCCTCGGCGTTTGTATCGTCTCCCCCGTGAACGATTACCTGCGCTACTTCCTGCCCATCGTCGCCATGGCGCCCGTGCTGTTGGCGCTTGCGAAAACGGAGTGGAGCGCCGACGGCGTCGGGCAGGCGAAAACGGCCGCAAGGCACTAACGGCCGGACTACGGCGTACGCTGACGGGTTTACCCGATATAGAACATCGCCGAGATTTCCCGATGCTGAATGCCATCGAATTTGCCTGATACGGAATATCGACGGGTTAACCCGGTGCGGATTGCCATCGGTTTTGCCTGGTTTTGAAACAACCTGAACAGCCATACCAAATCGTTTGATCGGCAAACCGCCGTAGCGTTTACACGCTACGGCGGTTTTTCAGCGCTTTCCGGTGTGCAGATAGCTTTTCGGGAAAACCGCCGCTAATTATTGATTATTTATAATATATTTAAGAAATACTTAACATAACCGTCAAGATGATAGTATACAATTATTTCCAGCCGTACGTTGGCTCATGCGGAACCGGTTCCCGTATTCCGTATGCCCGCCGTCGCGGCTGCGGCACAGCCAAAGCTCTCCGTATCCCCCCCTCCCGTGCCTCCCTGTCAGGTGTTGTTGCCTCGCGGCTTTTCGTAACTCCTGTCCGACGGCGTTACTTTTCCGTTTCCACTCCCGCCGCTTACAGGGCTTCCATCCTTTGCTCCTTCGCGTATCCGGCGCGCACAGTCTCTGCAACCCACGGCTTTCGCCTTTCGTATTCCATACAGGGTTCCTTTCCTTTTTCTTTGCGTATCCGGCACGCGCAGACTTTAACCCACGGCTTTCGCCTTTCGTATTCCATCGCTTTCGCTTCTTATTCCATATTGGAAGTGTGTTCTATGATTCTTCTGTTATTGCTCATTCTCGCGTCGCTGCTCTACGCAGCGCTGCTGCAAAGACGGATTGAGGAAATGCTGCCCGTTTACGCAAGCGTCGCGGTGCTTGTTTGCTATATTCTGGCGGTTTTCCAGGCGCTGCAATGGTTTGTGTGGATTATCGCGGCTTTAGCGGCGTACGCGGCGGCCCGGCTTACGGCGCAAATCGCGGTGGGAAAAGGCGGGGCGGTCGCCCGCGCCTTTCGGCAATCTGTGTTCACGCCCGGGCTGGTGTGCTTCGCGCTGATCACCGTCTGGTATGTCGCCGCGGCGGCTCCGCACCGGGTAACGCATACGGATGAAATTTACGTCTGGGGGCTGCAGCCGCTTTCGATTTTTTACCACAACGGGTTTGTGAACGCGGCGCACCAACTTTCTCCACAGTTTATGACCTATATGCCGGGGATGCACCTGTTCCAGTGGATCGGGCTGGCCATAAACGGAGCGTGGAATGAGGGTACGCTGTTCCTCTGGCTCTGGCTGTTGTACGCTGTCCTGCTGATGCCGCTCACCGCCGGCCTTACCTGGAAAAAAGGCTGGCGGATTCCGCTGTATGCCGTCGGCATCGTGCTGGTTCCCGCGGTGTTCAACGGGGAGGCTTACCGGATTCTCCGGGTGGATACGGTGGTCGGCCTGTGCCTCGGGTATTCCGCAATCCAGGCATGGAAGCTGGCGACCCTGCCGGAACGGCGTTTTTTGAACGGTCTGTCGCTTTCCCTGTCGCTTTCCCTGCTGGTACTGCTGAAGCAGCCCGGCATCGGCTGGGCGCTGTTTGCCCTTGCGCTTTTATTGCTGGCGGGTGCGCCGAAGTATGGCGGAAGGCGAATGTTCCGGGAGACCCTGCGGGTTTTTGTGCTGCCGCTTTTGGTGTTTCTCAGCTGGGTTATTTTTTGCCGGGCGGCGGGGCTGCACGGCATTCATACTACCGCGCTGGCCGATAATACGGAAAAAATTCTGGAGGGCACGCAGAGCGTTTCCGGCGATCTGCCGTCCATTCTCGCCGGTCTGGCGGCGACCCTGCTGCGCGGCTCTCCGGGGATGGGCGGCCTCGCGCTGCCGCAGGCCGCGTGGCTTGCGGTCGCCCTGCTGCTGCCGCTGCTTTTATGGCGTTCGGGTCGGCTGGATGCCGGAACGGCAAAACGCCTCGGTTTCTGGATTGCCGCCGGTTATCTGCTGTTTTTCTGCGCGTTTACCGTCGCCCTGTTCACCTCGTTCCGGGCGGAGTGGACCAGCCCGGTGGATCAAACCGCCATCCAGCCGCTGCTGGCCAACCTCCTCCGTTACGGCTGTGCGCTGTGGTACGCCCTGCTGATGCTGTTCGCTTTCATTGCTCTACAGGGACGGCCGAACCTCGCGTTTGCCGCGCAACCGGGCAGGCGCGCGGCGCTGCCTGTGTTTGCCGCGCTGCTGTGCGCCCTGCTGATGCTGGGCGTCAACTGGAGCACGCTAACCCAGAATCTGGCACCGGGCCGGTACCCGGGCAGCGAACTGACGCCGAAACTGGAAGAACTGGCTTCCGCCTCCTTCTGGACGGACGATATCGACGACCCCGCCGACGCCGTCGTGCTGCTGGCGTCCGACAGCTACCCCAACAACCGGGGCTGGCTGCAGTACGCGCTGGCGCCCATCAAGCTGGTGATGCCGTTTACATCCGACTGGACAGGAGATGCCTTTGTCGCGCTGCTGCGCGACAACGATATACAATACTTCGTCAGTGAAGGCACCGAAAACCCCCTGTACCGGATTGCCTGCGAGTATGCGGAATCCGGTGAGATAGACGATTATACGGTCTATGCCGTAGAATGGAACAACGGCGTGCCCTCGCTGGTTTGAACGCCCCGCATCCTCACGCGCCCCTTCCGGCGGACAGGGTTTGCCGGGTATCGGGCCAAAAAACGCGCCGCATGATAGGCCCGCCCCTGCCGGGCCGCTCTTTCACACCGTCAACGCGCCCTCCTTGCGCCGCTTTTCAAAACGGCGCTTTTTTGCTATACTATCGCGTGTGAAAGCAGGTGAAGTTATGCTCCATTTTACCAAGATGCATGGCATCGGCAACGATTACCTGTATGTGAACGCCTTTACCGAGACCCTGCCGGACGATCTGCCCGGGTTGGCCGTGCGCATGAGCCGCCGCCGTTTCGGTTGCGGAAGCGACGGCCTGATCCTGATCCTGCCCAGCGACACGGCCGATTTTCGGATGCGTATGTTCAATAACGACGGCTCCGAAAGCGAGATGTGCGGCAACGGCATCCGCTGCGTAGCCGCCTATTGCCACGACCGGGGGCTGACCAACCGTACGGAGTTCGATATCGAAACCGGCGGGGGCATCAAGCATATGTCCCTGACGCTGGATCAGAAGGGCCGCACCGAAAGCGTGCGTGTGGATATGGGCGCGCCCGTCACCGACGGCGCAATGGTCCCCAGCACACTCACCGGTAACCCGGTAACGATGCGCCCGCTGACGGCCCTTGGGCAAACATGGCCCGTAACGCTGGTCAACATGGGCAACCCCCACGCCGTTACCTTTGTGGAAAGCCCCGCACAGTCGCCCGTAACCACGGTCGGCCCGGTGCTGGAGCACGACCCCGTTTTCCCGAACAAGTGCAATATCGAGTTCGTCCACGTGGTGGATCGCGGGCACATTGAAATGCGCGTATGGGAGCGCGGCACGGGCGAAACCCTCGCCTGCGGCACCGGCGCGTGCGCCTCGATGGTCGCCAGCGTCTTAAACGGCTTTATCGACCGCAAGGCCGAGGTGAGCCTGCCCGGCGGCAAGCTGACCATAGAATGGAGCGAGGCCGACGGCCACGTGTATATGACCGGGCCTGCCACCTTTGTGTACGATGCCGTGTGGCTGGGCGACGATTGAAAATTTCATCAGCCGATTATAAAGGAGGTTCCTGCCTTGCACGTCAATCCGAATTTTGAGAAGCTTCCCGGTTCCTACCTGTTTGCCGAAATCGCGCGCCGCGTGAAAGCCTATTCCGCGGCCAATCCGGACGCGAACCTGATTAAGCTCGGCATCGGCGATGTTACCCGCCCGCTGGCCCCCGCCGTGGTGGAGGCCATGAAACAGGCGGCCGACGAGCTGCTGCATCAGGAAACCTTCCGCGGCTATGGGCCGGATTACGGTTATGATTTTCTGGTAAACGCCATCCGCGAGAAGGATTACGCGTCCCGCGGCGTAACGCTGGCCGAGGACGAGGTGTTCATCTCCGACGGCGCGAAAACCGATACCTCCGCCATACAGGAGCTGTTTTCGGCGGACGCGCGCATCGCGGTAACCGACCCCGTCTACCCCGTGTATGTGGACAGCAACGCCATCGCCGGGCGGCTGGGCGTGTTTGAGGGCGGGCGCTGGACCAACCTGACCTACCTGCCCTGCAACGCGGAAAACGGCTTTGTGCCCGAACCGCCCAAAGAGGCTGTGGACGTGATTTACCTGTGCTACCCCAACAACCCCACCGGCACCACGCTGACGGTGGAACAGCTGAAGCCCTTTGTGGATTACGCCCATAAGTACGGCGCGCTGATTATTTACGACGCGGCTTACAAGGCGTTCATCACCTCCGACGTTCCCCACAGCATTTACGAGGTGGAGGGCGCGCGCGACGTGGCCATCGAGTGCTGCTCGTTCTCCAAAACCGCCGGGTTTACCGGCGTGCGCTGCGCTTACACCATCATTCCCCACGAGGTAACCGGCCTCGGCGCCAAGGGGCAGAAGGTAGAACTGAACGCCCTGTGGAAACGCCGCATGGGCACCAAGTTCAACGGCGTAAGCTACCCCGTGCAGCGCGCCGCCGCCGCGGTGTTCAGCCCCGAGGGCCAGAAGGAATGCGCCGAAACCGTCGCCTATTACCTGCAAAACGCCGCGCTGATCCGCAGCGGACTGCAGGCCGCGGGCTATACCGTGTTCGGCGGGCTGGACGCCCCCTATGTGTGGCTTAAGACCCCCGTGGACAGCTGGACGTTCTTCGATACGCTTTTGAACACCGCGCATGTGGTGGGCACGCCGGGCGCGGGCTTCGGCCCGAGCGGCGAGGGCTATTTCCGCCTTACCGCCTTCAACACGAAGGAGAAAACCGAGGAGGCGCTTGCGCGCATCCGGGCGCTGTAAATGTCGGAAGCGCAACTTCTGCCGGAAAACGCAACCCTCGTATTGCCGTGCCGGTTCTCCCAGACTTGAAAATTGAACAGGCTGTTACGGACGCGAGGCGTTGCACCCTCGCGTCCGTTTTGTTTCCCCCTTTGGTATCGCCCGTTGTCCATACAACCGTATCTGTTTAACCGGATCGTTTACGGGCTTCGCCCGCTTCCATGCGACCGCATCGGGGGTTCAGTCGGATTGTTTTCAAGGTTCGCCCGTATCTTTTCGCCTTATCCATATGTTACAAGGGCTTTGCGGGTTTCATCCGACCCCTTCCAGCCATCTCCATTTACTGTCGGGGCTTCACAGGCTTCGCCTGTTTTCCTTTTAGCCGTAGGTTCTTGCCATTGGACTATTTTCATGTTTCGCCCGTGTCCATGCAACCGCTTTGGGTTTCTACCGGGTTGTTTGCAGCCTTTGCCCCTATTCTTTTCATATCAACCCGATAGCGGCGATCGCCCAGTTTTTTAAGGAGGTCGGCTCCGCTGCCCCGGTTCCTTACCATGGTTCCCAGCCGCTTTCCGCTTCGTTCGGCCCCGCTCATCCCGCCGGTTAATAAAGGAAAACCCCTTTCCGGACGCGAATAGCTTATGTTAAATATTTTGTTTTCAAAGGAGCCGTTGGCATGAGCACGAGACGAGCGCGCCTATCCTCCAGCCCGCGCGGCGCGGGTGCGCTTCCGGCTGCCGTGCCCGTTTTTCGCATGCGCATTCTGAAGCGTGTGCTGCTTGCGCTGCTGCTGGCGCTGGCCTGCGCGGCGCTGGCCGCCTGCACCACGCTGAACGCGCTGGTGGACGCCGAGCCCGCCGCAAGCACCGGGACAGGCCCAAACCTTGGCCTGCTCTCCCTGCCCGCCTATACCGACGCCGAAGCCGACACGCCCGAGGCCACAGCCTCCGGCTCCGGCTACGCAAACGTAGATTTCTGGCTGGACGGCACGCAGAACATGGGCGGCATCAGCACCGTCGCAAACAGCCTGTACCCGCATTACGGCCGCAAGTACCGGGAAGGCGGCTTCCACTATCATTACGGTGCAAACGCGGGTTGGTACGAAAGCCTGCTGCGCGATTTTCTCGCCGCGGCGGGGGAAACGCACGTGCGTACCCTGCGTTACGGCAACGAGACGATGCCGAATTCAACCGCGGCTGCCTACGGCCTCGCCCGCGCGGACGGTACCCTGAGCGCTTCCGTGTGGCGCGATTTGCACACCGTCGCCGTGGATACGCAGGCGGGGCTGTTCGCCACGTTTTCCGATGAGGATATGAGCCAGAGCTTTTACGCGCTTGGGTCTTCCGCATGGGTCAACCGCGTTTCGGCGGTGGAAACGCTGGAAAATCCCGCGCTGGCGGATGCCATGTCCGCCGCGCTGGACGCACAGATCGCGGGGATTGCCGCGGGAGACGAAAGCTATATTTTACAGCAGGGGCGGGATGGGCAGCAGTGCGCGCTGCTTTCCGCCCTCGCCAATCTGGACGTCGACAAGCTCAGTATTATCACGGTCGATCCCGCTTCCGTGCGCAAAACCACCGGCGCGGACGCGCAGGGCCAGCCGCTTTCCTACTACGAACAGCTGCTAGCCTCCATGGGCGTGTTCGACCGGGGGCTTTGCGTGGGCGTGCTGGATTTTCAGCTGGATTACATGGGGCAACTGACCTCCTTCTCCACGGCGGATTTCGGCGAGCCGCTCATCTGGGGCCGCGTGATTCTGGACGAGAAAAAACAAACCTTTGAAAATCTGGGCGTCATGCCCTGGCGGATGCTCACGCTGGTCGTCGGTAAGCGCGCGCGGGTGGACGGGTTTATCGACAGCCTTTCCCAAATTATCGAAAGCGACCGTTCGCTCGCGGGGCTTCGCGGGCCGGAAAACGGCGAGCTAACCTATACAGCCGACGGCCAAACCGTAACCCAGCAGCCCTTCGGGTTTGAATGGAGCCACACCGTCATCGCGCGCCCCAGCATGGGGTACTACACCCAGCACACCGACGGCGCTGCGTTTTCCGCCGCAGCCGAAAACGATGCGACGCAAGCCGTGACTACCGGGGAGAACGATGTGCCGCTCGTCACCCTTGCCGCCGATAACAGCAACGCCGATTACACGTTCACCGTGCGCTTCCCCCTTTCCAGCGACGCCGACGGTGCGGCGCTGGATGTGAATAACTTAAGCGGCGCGGGGATCGAAACGCTGGATACGCTGCTGCTGACGCGTTCGCTTGCCAATACGCCCGAAAACCGTTCCGCCGCCGAGCAAGCCCGGCAAACGGCCATCCCCTACCGGGATCAACTGTATCTTTTCGGTTCGGGCGCGGACGACGGTGTGTTTACCCTTGTTTCCATCACGCAGCGGGACGGCGAGCTGGTTTGCACCCTGTCGGTAAACGGCGGCAGGCTGAAACCCGGCTACTACCGCCTGCGCCTCACCGCGGACGCGACCGCCGACCAGGTGGCCTGGGAAAGCGTGCCGTGGGTGGATGGGCCGGACAGCGTAAACGCGGCTGTAACCGACGCCGACGTGTATGAGTGGGAAACCTTCGTTGCGACCGTTGTGGAATACGACGGGAACTCCAGCGGCATTCCGAGCCTGCTCAAACACGCGTGGGGCTCCTACACCGATAAGCTCTACCATAATCTGCGCGTGCCGGATT
>JAQUXV010000361.1 GCA_028692205.1 Eubacteriales bacterium | reverse complement strand
GTCGTCTTCTTCCGACCCGCGCGCTCATGCACGCCGCGCAGAATACTGTCCAGATATTTAAAGCTGGGGTCTCCGCCCGTCATCTCGGCGCAGGCGGCTTCAATCGCTTTGGGCGCAAAGCCCCATTCTTTCGTCCATTTCAGGTACAGGTCGATCTCGTCCACCGTGGGCGCGCGGAACTTGCTGATGCGGCGCAGGATCTTCCGGGTTCCTTCCCACGCGCTTTGGCTGCGGGCGAAAAACTGTTCCGCATCTTCCAGCGTTACGATATGCCTTTCCGTCAACTCCACCGCAAGCTTTTGCGCTTCCTTAAAGCTGAAATTGACGCCTCGTGTAACAGCCAGATGCTGCACCATCATCAGCACCACTTCGCGGGGCAGGCCCAATTGTTCCACCCACTCGTAGCACAGCTGGGTTTCGCCGCCGTGCAGCTTGCGCTTTTCGCCGAAAATGGCGTACAGTGCCTGCGCGAACTGCATGTATTCCTCGTCTCCGGACGAAGTCTGCCGCCCCGTCATGGCCTGCTGAACATTGAGATAGGTAAATTTCGGCGGTTTATCCTGCGTGCGCGTTACCAGCCGGCAGCGCTCCCAATACTGGAAAGCGGCCAGCACGTCGTTTTCCTCCATGCCCAGTTCCCGCGCCAGCATTTCCGGCGTAAGCCCTTCCCCCGCCGCGGGAAAACGGACGTACATCAACCCATATAAATAAACTTTTACGTAATTTTCGGGCGCGGAGGGCATATATTCACAGATAAAGGCGTTTGAAAGCGCAATGGAATCCCAGAGTACGCTGCCTTTATCCGTATCGAAAAACGCCATGGCGCCGCCTCCGTTTCCCTGTTGAAATCACCTGTTTGAACTGCATCAAGTATAGCACAGCGCAGGCATCGGCGGCAAGCGGCTTGAACGGGAACGCTGTTTGCGGTATACTCGATTTAATCGGAAGGAATCTGCTTTTCCGGTGAAACGACCAGAATTTCAGGAGGCATCTATGGCCTTTGCCCATTTGCATCTGCATACCGAATACAGCCTGCTGGACGGCGCATGCCGTATCAAGCCGTTGGTGAAGCGGCTGAAAGAGCTTGGCATGGAACACTGCGCGGTTACCGACCACGGCGTCATGTACGGCGCGGTGGATTTTTACTCCGCCTGTCTGGAAGCGGGCATCCACCCCATTATCGGCTGCGAAGCGTATGTTTGCCCCGACCGGTTTGATAAAACCTATGTCAGCCGGGAATACAGCCATCTGATTTTACTATGCGAAAACCAGACCGGCTACCAGAACCTGACCAAGCTGATCAGCGCGGGCTTTACCGAGGGCTTCTATTACCGCCCCCGGCTGGATTACAAGCTGCTCGCCGAACACGCCGAGGGCTTGATTTGCATGAGCGCGTGCCTGAGCGGCGATCTGCCCAAGCTGCTCCTGCAGGGCCGCCGGGAGGACGCGCGCGCCTACGCGCTGGACATGCAAAAGATGTTCGGCAAAGGCAATTACTTTATCGAGATCATGGACCACGGCATTCCCGAAGAGCGGCAGGTGCTGCCGGAGTTGATCGCCCTCTCCCGCGAAACGGGCATCCCGCTGGTTGCCACCAACGACTGCCATTATCTCCTGCGCAAGGACGCCGCCGCGCAGGAAGTGCTGATGTGCGTGCAAACCGGGAAAACCCTGCAGGATGAAGCCCGGATGCGCATGGAAACCGAGGAGCTGTACGTGAAAAGCGAAGCGGAGATGCGCGAGCTGTTCCCCTCCGTGCCGGACGCGATCGACCGTTCCGCCGAGATTGCCGCGCGCTGTCAGGTGGATTTCGATTTTTCCACCCGCCACCTGCCCAACTACCCGATCGAAACACAGGAGACGCCTCTTGAAATGCTCACCCGGCTTTGCCTGAAAGGGATGCGGGAGCTATATCCTGAGCAGGTGGACGACCCCGACAGCGAGCCGAGAAAACGGCTCGAATATGAAATGGGCGTCATTTCCCAGATGGGGTTCGTGGATTATTTTCTGATCGTTTGGGATTTTATTGACTACGCCAAGCGAAACGGTATCATGGTAGGGCCGGGGCGCGGCAGCGGTGCCGGCAGCATCGTGGCTTACACCCTCCATATTACCATGCTTGATCCATTAAAATACAACCTCCTGTTTGAACGCTTTCTGAACCCGGAGCGCGTGAGCATGCCGGATATCGATGTAGATTTTTGCTACGAGCGCCGTCAGGAAGTGATCGACTACGTCACCCGTAAATACGGGGCCGATCACGTGGCGCAGATCATCACGTTCGGCACCATGAAGGCAAAAGCCGTCGTAAGGGATGTGGGTCGTGTGCTCGGCATGAGCTACGCGGCGGTGGATCAGGTAGCCAAGGCCATTCCCTTCTCGCTGGACATGACGCTGGAAAAGGCCGTGCAGATCAGCCCGCAGCTGCACGAGATGGTGGAAACCAACCCCGCCGTGCAGCAGCTGATCGAGACCAGCATGACGCTTGAGGGCATGCCCCGCCACGCCAGCACCCACGCCGCGGGCGTGCTGATCACCGCCAAACCCGTTACCGACTATGTGCCCCTGCAGGTGAACGACGAGGTCGTCACCACACAGTTCCCCATGGGCACGCTGGAGCATCTGGGGCTTTTGAAAATGGACTTTCTGGGGCTTCGCACCCTTACGGTCATTCGCGACGCGCTGGACCTGATGCGGCAAATCGGCGTGGACATGAAAGCCGAAGATATTCCGCTGGACGATTCCGGCGTATATGAAATGATCTCCGCGGGAGATACCGACGGCGTATTCCAGCTAGAATCCGGCGGCATGCGCGTGTTTTTGCAGAATATGAAGCCGGAAAGCTTTGAAGATATCATCGCAGCCATTTCCCTGTACCGGCCCGGCCCGATGGAGAGCATTCCCCGTTACATTGAGGGCAAGCATGATCCCGCTTCCGTACAGTACGCGACCCCGCTGTTAAAGCCGATACTGGACGTTACGTACGGCTGCATGGTTTATCAGGAGCAGGTAATGCAGATCGTCCGCGATCTGGCGGGCTACTCCTACGGCCGCAGCGATCTGGTGCGCCGCGCCATGAGCAAAAAGAAAAAGGACGTTATGGCCAAGGAGCGCGAGTATTTTGTGCATGGCATGACGGACGAGCAGGGCAATGTGGTTGTGGACGGCTGCGTACGCCGCGGCGTGCCCGAGTCGGTGGCCGAGCAGCTTTTCGACGATATGACGGCGTTTGCCAGTTATGCCTTCAATAAAAGCCACGCGGCGGCCTACGGTGTGGTCGCCGTGCAGACGGGGTGGTTGAAATTCCATTATCCCGTGCAGTTTATGGCCGCCATTATGAACAGCGTGATGGACAATACCGCCAAGATCGCCGGGTACATCCAATACTGCCGCCAAAAGGGGATTCCCGTCCTGCCGCCGGATGTAAACCAGAGCGGCTGGAAGTTCACCGTCGGCAGCGACGCAAAG
>JAQUXV010000360.1 GCA_028692205.1 Eubacteriales bacterium | reverse complement strand
AGAATAAATAACAGATGATTTTTCTAGGTGAATACTCTTGGTTCCTTCCCGCATTATAAATTTAATCCTTTTATTACTTATTTTACCATTTTTTAATATTTCGTTCACATTTTATGATGATATATCTTTATTATAGATAGTGTGATTTCCTTTGGTTAGGGCATTCCGCTCGGCTCCAGCTCAATAACGGCGCTTCGACCAGCTCCAGCTTAATCGCAGCGCCGAAGAAGTGGTATAGCTACAGAGCGGGCCGCGTATCTTGCCGTCTATGCTGTTCCCAATTCACCCCCGGAACCTAAAACATACCGATGTCCAGAACCCAGTTGTACGCCGTCTGAAGCGCCGACCGGGCTATTTTGGACAAGTGCCTCTACACTGATTCCGTATAAAAAAAGCCAACGGCATATCCTGCTGTCGGCTCGCAGTTATTCAATCCCTTTTCCGGGTGGGATCTGGCGGCGCCTTCTTTCCGTTAGCAATCATATCAGCCGGTCTGAGCGGGCGGGTGCCTGTGCCGCCATCTTGCAAAGTACAACAATATAATCCTTCTATATAGCAACGAACCGGCGGCATTGTCTGCCGCCGGTTCGTTGCTGTTAAAAGTGACATTTGCCACTTTTTAAATTCTGAGTACTGTATGCAGTCAAACCGCAAACGCCCCGCCCGGCAAAGCCGGTTCATGCCATTCCCATCGGAGGGCAGCGAACCGCCGATATCGCCCCAAAAAGGGGTCCATAAACAACTAAAACCGGCGGCAATAACTGCCGCCAGTTTGCTTTTCCACGGGCTTCTTATTTTTTACCGCCCGATTTATTGCCGTTGCTGCTTTGGCTGCTTTGGCTGCTTCCGCCGCCGGACTGGGTGGATTTTTTAGAAGCGTTGTTAGAAGAATTTCCGGAATCACTCTTGGTGGTTGCCTTGTCTTCCTTCTTCTGCTCCTTTTCGGCTTCGCGCTGCTGGGCTTCCAACTGCAGCTGCTCCTGCGTTTTTTCCTGTTCCTGCTCTTGTTCCTGTTCCTGCTCCTGCTCGCCTTCCTCACTCATTGCCTCGCGAAGGCCTTCGAAGGTGCGCATCAGGGTTTGAACGCTTTCGCCGCCGTACAGCGCAACGGCTTCCTCAACCGTAATGCCCTGCTGCGCGGCGATGTATTCCATCATCAGGTAACGCCCGCCGGGCAGGCCCAGCGTGTCGGCCTTCGCAGATACGTCCGCGCCCAGCGAGGCGCTGTCGATTTCGTATTCCTTGCCAAGCGACTTTAAATAATCCTTGGCAATCGTCCGGAGCGAGGCTGCCTGATCCGCGTCCAGAATGCCGCCGCTAGTGGTGATGAGCAGATACCCGTCCTCATCGCCGGGCGTCAGGTATCCGTTTTCATCAATCTGCGCAAGCGCGGCGGAAAGCGCCTCATCCGGCGTTGTGCCGGTCAGGTCGGCATTGGCGAAGAGCGTTTCGCCGTCCGCGTTATACAGCGTAAGGCCGGTTACGACGCCGTCGGTAACCGTTAGTTCCAAATTCAGGCTGTAATCCGGCGCTTCCGCTCCGCTCGCCGCCGCGCCTGTAGCGCTCTGCGCCATGGCGGAAGGCAAAAACAACAGCGTTGCCGCAATCAGCAACCCCAAAAAACCGTTCAAAAATCTGTTTTTCATGTTCCCTTGACTCCTTTCGGTAGCTGGCTGCCCCAACCTTTGGGTCGGGCCCTTTAGCTTTGCGTCACAGCTTTACAGCTGCTTTGCCTTTTCGTGAGTAGTTCTCACTGTTTGCCATCATATCACGAACCCCGTCTTTTGTCAATGTTTTGCCGTTTTTTGCCCGTTTTCTCCCGTTTACTCGTCATTTGATTATAAAGCATATCTTTTGCAAATCATCATCTCTGAGGGGGGCCCCGCCATCAGCGTATATTCTCTTGGTTCCAGCGCGCGGCTTCCATCGTCCCGTACGGCGCACAGGGTGGTTTCGGGGATCGTAAGGCGCGCACCGGAAACGAACCGCTCCGGTATGAACGGGTTAATATATCCCGTTCTCCCAGCAGGCGCTTTCTCCCTGCCGGAAAAACAAAAAGGATACGGCGAGGCCGGCGCGGAACGCTTGTTTCACCTAAACGGGCATGGTATACTGCATCCAATCTGCGCAATGCTCCGGGCATGGCGACAGACGTGGGAGGGCTACACCGATGCGCCTGAAAAACAGCTACCATCCCTACGCGGCTACAGCGATCCTGTTCTGGTCGATGGCCTTCGTGTTCACAAGGCTCGGGTTGCAGTATTTCTCCGTCTTTTCATTGGGGTTGCTGCGTTATCTGGCCGCCTCGATAACGCTGTTGATCGTCGCTTTCGCAACCCGCATGAAACCCCCGGCGCTTAGGGATGTGCCGTGGTTTTTGTTGGCGGGCGCGGTCGGGATCGGGTTATACATGATCGTATTCAATTTGGGCAGCCAAACCGTATCGGCATCAACGGGCAGCGTTATCCTGGCCACGTCGCCCATCTTCACGGCGCTGCTGGCGCGGGTGTTTTACCGCGAAAAACTCACCGGCGCACAGTACGGAGCCATCGTCGTCGCCTTCGCCGGCGTGGTCGTGCTCACCGTGCTGCGCGGGGGGCTGACGCTGAATACGGGGCTGATGCTGATGTTCGCTTCCTCTGTAATGATCAGTTTCTACAATATTATACAGCGCCGCCTTACGCGAACCTATTCGGCGCTGCAGGCGACGGCGATCGGCATCTTTTTCGGCACGCTGATGCTGTGCGTTTTCCTGCCCCGCGCCATCGACGAGTTGGCGGCGGCCCCGCCGATACAGTATCTTTATCTGCTCATTCTGGGCGTGTTCTCCAGCGCGGTCGCCTACTGCGCGTGGGCGCGGGCGTTTGCGCTGGCGGAAAACACTTCGTCGGTCAGCAACTACATGTTTGTTACGCCGTTCCTATCGACGCTTCTGGGGCTGTGGCTTGCCGGGGAAGCTGTGGAAATTTCCACAGTGCTGGGCGGTATTTTAATTCTCGCTGGGCTGATGCTGTTCCGTTTCGGCAGCGGATTGCGCATGCCTAAAAAGCGTTCCGAGTAGGCGAAACCGTTGTAGTTTCTACGTTTTTGCGATTCTTCTTTCGCGCTTGACAAAACTATGCTATCATCAAAGCGAAAGGGGGAAACCGATATGACGAGAGTAGCCATCTTTGTGGACGGAGCCAATTTCTTTTACATGCAAAAGAATGATTTGAACTGGTTTGTTGACACAAAAAAGTTACTGCAATACTGTGAACGTTTTGGCACGATTGTAGACGCCTATTATTATATCGGTAAAGACAGCCCGCCCGAGGCGGGGCAGCAGGCATTTTTAAGCGCGCTTACCTATATGGGTTACTCGCTGTGAAGTGTACCCCATGTCAAGTACAAAATTTGCTTAGTGGTAGTTCGTCCGCGACGAACTGTGATATACTGCCTTCGCTTTGCCGGTGACGAGGATAGGGCAACGTGGAGGCACGACCCGAGCGC
>JAQUXV010000359.1 GCA_028692205.1 Eubacteriales bacterium | reverse complement strand
TCCTGCCCCGGCGTGAAAAAGGATGTAGAGGCCATGATGAAGCGTTTCCCGCTTTACGAAGGCTTCCCGAATGACTGAGAACACCTATCAAAAGGGCCTCTCCGGCGAAGACCGGGCAATTCAATACCTTGAAAATCGGGGGATGGTGCTGCTCGCAAGGCGGTACCGTTCCCCTTTCGGCGAAATCGACGCCATTATGCTGGACGGGGATACGCTGGTTTTTGTAGAAGTGAAAGCCCGCGCCACCTGCGGCGAAGGCGCGGGGCTGCTGGCTGTGGGCCAGCGCAAACAGGCAAAACTGGTGAAGACCGCACGGCAGTATCTGGCGCAGTATCCGTGCGACCGTTCCGCCCGCTTTGATGTGATTGAACTTACAAAGGACGGCGTGCAGCACATTGCCAACGCGTTTGAAGCTCCATCGTATTAAAAATTCTTCAGTAAACAAAAGGCCATGAAACAGCGTAATCGTTTCATGGCCTTTTTTCAGTTCATTTCTTTTACTGAGTGAGTTACATCTCGCCTCGCCCCTTACGGGTCATAGGTGTAGCGGGCAATCAGCCACGGCACGCTGTTGTACATACCGTATGCATCCGCGTACAGGCGGTATTTCTGCCCAACGTTCCACGTGGTCTGGGTGGAATTTTCAACATAGATGTTTGCGGTGCCGTCCGCCGTAGTACACTCCATATAGGCGCGCTGAGGTTTGGTCGTCTCGATGGAAGTAATGGTGCCGATGCAAACATAAATCTGGTTCTTGGACTTCCGAAGATCGATATTATTCATCAGATCGCCGTACTGGCTTACGATATCCCACGCCTTTCGGCTGTATACGTCGATGGAAGGCACATAGTACACGGTATACTCCACGCGGGTCTGCTTTTTCCCCGGGTAATCCGCAGTGATGATGATCGTGTTGTCGCCAATTTTATCAAAGATCGCCTTAAAGGAGAAGGAACCGTCGGTATCGGTATCGGTAATATCCAGATCGGTGTACGGCGAAACTACGTTGACCACCGCGCCGGGCAGCGTTGTGGCGCGCACCGTCATGACACTGTTATTGCTTCGGCTGTAAATATCAGAAGACAGGTCCAGCGGAATATCCTGTTTCTCGCGGTACAGGGTGACGGTAAGCGAGTTTTCCCGGCAATACTGGCTGCGTACGACAATATCGAACGTATTCTCTCCAATGGGCTGTACCGTCGCGTTGTAGCTCACCTTGCCGCCTTCGGTATTCACCAGGTCGGAATAATCCGTTCCGTTGATGGAAATGGTACTGCCCTCGTTTACATAGAACACGATGGTATACATCGCGGTGCTGACCACTTTATAGGGGCTGTCCGGCGTCATCAGGTCGATCGGCGAGAGCGGAATATCAATATCGTACGTAATCGGGTCCAGCGGCGACTGTTTACCCGTATCGGTGATCAGATACGGCGTCAGCGTCACCGTCATGGAATCGCCCACATAATCCTCGTAATCATCATACCAAATATGGTCGGGAATATCGAAGGTGGCAACGCCGCCGGTAACGATGGAGGAGGTGCGCAGTTCACGGATCGAGATGCGCTCCCCGTCCGTGCCGGGAATGGTGATGGTATGGGCGGCCAGGTCATCGCGAATGGTCGGGATAACGGTCGCCTCGGCACGCGCATCGCCGTCCCCCGCGCGAATCATGGGGATAAACACGGTCGCCGTAAGCCAAATGCCCACCAGCAAAGAGCAGACGATTAGCAGCGTCAGCAGTACGCTCCGCACGCCTACGCGCCGGGGCGACCATGACTTGGTAGAGTGCATGCCCATATTGCGGCTATATTCGTCGGTACGCTGGTATTCCGGTATAAACTCGCTTGTATCGTGAAAACCGTCGTATACCGGCTGCTCCTCGTTATTGCTGCCAAGCGACGGCATTCGGTGGGATGCGTCAAACGTGTATGGATTACGTTCGCGGGTGCGGTTCACCTGTTGACGTCCGGTGCGGTAGGTGCTGCTGTATACCTGTTTTGCGTCCGGTAAAACGTCCGATCCGTCTTCCACCAGATCCGGGTCCACAGGCCGCAGGGTAGCGGTAGGGTCGTCCGGCATGGCGGAAAAAAACGTTCCGCGGTTGCTGGTGGTGCGCACCGAGCGGCCGGAAGGCGCATAACCGCGTACGGCGGCTTCGGCACGCAGTTCACGCTGCCGCTTTTCCCCTTCGCGTTTCCGCTTGTGCAAATCCACCATTTCCCCGGCCAACGCATCGCGGTAATCCCGCGAGGATTCGGTATCGCCGGTATCGTCTACCAAAACATAGGTGTTGGGCGTATCTTTCAGCTGGCTTTGCCAATCGGGCGACGACGCGGTATAAAAGCCGTCGTTTGCCTCCAGAGGCGCGCCGCAGTACGTACAGTGGGGCATGGTTGCGGCGTTCCATTTGCCGCAGGCTGGGCACTTCAAGCGCATCGCCTCCTTTTCTACAACTTAGTAATATTCGGCGTCGCACGGTTGTTTCCCTTTTCCGGGGAAACAGCGCGCGGCTAAAGCCTTATCAGATCAGCGTTTGCGTTTCACACCAGTTACAGGTCTTCGCTGTTTTCTTCCACCAGTTCCAGATAGTTGCTTATCAGCTCGGCATACAACAGCGCCCGTTCCTCATCGCCGGGATGGTCGGCCAGAAACCGGTCCAGAATCGCCTCAAGCAAATCATCTTCGTCAAAATCCAGATCGTTGTCTCCCCCGTCTTCGCCGATCACGCCGAAATCCAGCAGCGTATCAATATAGAGGTCGGTCAGTTCCGTAATATCCCCGTCCAGTTCCTCCGCGATCGCTTTGAAAGGCTCGCGATCGATATGTCGGATAATATAACGGCTTGTTGCGGCTTTCCAATCATCAAACATGCTTACCCCTCCCTGTTCAGGCCTGATCGTCCATTTTTTTACGCCATCGTTTACGTATCAGTTTCAACCGAAGAAGGAACACCCTCCGTTCCAGTCCCGTTACAGCAGCGCGAAGCATGTCTTTAAACGCCGCGCCCACGGTCCACGCCCCGTCTTCGGAGATGCGCGGCAGCACTACCAGCGCCACCAGCAGCCGCAGCACGATGGTCGCAAGGAACATGTAGCGGTAACTGTTCATAGGTTGCCCGAGAAACACATAGTTTTGCGCCGCCAGCGCGGCAAACGGGTTTTGCATCAGCCATCCGCCGACCGCGTTGCCCAACGCAACGCCGAACAGATTGATACAGGCCAGAAATACCGCGATATACATGGAACGGTGTACCTGCGGCGAATGGCTTAAATACAGGTTCTGCTGGCACAAGTCGCTGACCGGCCAGGAAGCGCCGCTGATAACGTTGCTGACCAGAATTAAAATTGCTGTCGCGGGCGTGGCAAAAAACCACGGCAGCGGCGAAAAGGTAATAAAGATCGCCGCCATCTGCAGCATCGGTTTATTGCCGTAACGGTCAATCAGCCGTCCCCAGCGCGAGATCACAAACACCGTCGTTACGTTGGAAAT
>JAQUXV010000358.1 GCA_028692205.1 Eubacteriales bacterium | reverse complement strand
TTTTTCAGCACCGGCAACTTCATTTTCGGCACGATGAGCAAGGTGGACCCGGCGACCGGCATCTTCCAGCTGCAGTATCAAAAAACGGCAAGCGGAACAGTGCTGCGCAAACTGACCGTGCTCCCGTGTGAAACGCAGAGCACCGGCGACTACCGTCCTTTCGTACTTACAGACGAGGATGACAGGGAGCATGTTTGGGATTTGCTTCGCAATCAAAAAACCTACGACGGTTATGAAAATCTGCCTGAAAGCTTTCTAACTACAGGCGTTGTGGATTTGGACGAAAGCGGCGCAATCATCTGCGACTATATTAAAGGCGACTGAAGCGTATGACGGCCATATTCCAGGGGGGTTTCTAGGGAGCTATCCCAAGAAAGTTCTCCGCCGAGCAGGCAGGCAGAGGGCACGCCCGCAAAGTTGGTCGGATCGCCGCTTTATAAAGCCCTAGCAGAAACGAAAATATTCGTATATACTCAATTGGCTTTCAGTGAGCAGGAATTTGCAGCTTGATATGATCAACAATATCGGATTGCTCATTCGTTTACACAACCTTCCGCAGCCCAGAATCATGGGGAAGCAATGGATACTTAGCAGATTATGGTAAATTGTCCGACAAAGGGCGACAGTTGTTTACTTGTCCGTTATGAAATACCGGATTGATAATCGCTTCACGCCGTGGCATTGGCTAAGTTTTATCCTTTGCGGTTCTCTGAGCGGAGTACAACACCCAAGATTGTGCAAACAAAAAACGGAGACCCTTTCGGGTCTCCGTTTTTGTAGATGATCTTAGAACTTCAGCGGGTTGACCTTGACGGCCGGGCCCATGGTGGAGCTGATATAGAGAGAACGCACATAGACGCCCTTCGCGGTGGCGGGCTTCGCCTTGTTGATGGCTTCCATGAGCGAGGTCAGGTTCTGGTTCAGCTTCTCCGCACCGAAGGACGCCTTGCCCATGGGGCAGTGGATGATGGCGGTCTTATCGACGCGGTACTCGACTTTACCGGCTTTAATGTCGCCGATGGCCTTGGTGAGGTCCATCGTAACGGTGCCGGACTTCGGGTTAGGCATCAAGCCTTTGGGGCCCAGGATACGACCAATGCGGCCGACAACACCCATCATGTCGGGCGTGGCGACGATTACGTCGTAATCGAACCAGTTCTCGGTCTGAATTTTCTGCACCATTTCCTCGCCGCCAACGAAATCGGCGCCGGCAGCTTCCGCTTCCTTCACCTTGTCGCCTTTGGTGATGACCAGCACGCGCACAACGCGGCCGGTACCGTTGGGCAGGATAACCGCGCCGCGAACCTGTTGATCCGCATGGCGGGGGTCGACGCCCAGACGGCAGGAGAACTCGATGGTCTCGTCAAACTTCGCCTTGCTGGTTTGGCAAACGAGCGCGCAGGCCTCCTCGGGGTCATAGGCAGTTGCAGTATCGATCAGCTTTACGCTGTCAACGTATTTCTTTCCGTGTTTCATCGTTCATTTCCTCCCTGTGGTATTAACGGCACAATGTCCTCCCACAAACGTTGTTATTCCTCGACCGTAACACCCATGGAGCGGGCGGTGCCGCGCACCATGCTCTCGATGCTCTCGATATCCGTGGCGTTCACGTCCGGACGCTTGATCTCGGCGATCTTGCGAACCTGCTCCTTGGTGAGCTTGCCAACCTTGTCACGGTTGGGGGTGCCGCTCGCGTGTTGGAGACCCAGCTCTTTTTTAATCAGCACGGGTACGGGCGGCGTTTTGGTGATGAAGGTGAAAGTACGGTCGGTATAAACGGTAATCACCACAGGGATGATCATGCCCGCTTCTTTGGCCGTGCGTTCATTGAACTCTTTGCAGAAACCCGGGATGTTCACGCCATGCTGGCCCAGCGCGGGGCCGATCGGCGGCGCGGGCGTCGCCTTGGCGGCGGGAACCTGAAGCTTGATCATGGATTGGACTTTCTTAGCCATGGTATTGGAACCTCCTCAAATTGTGGTAATGCGGAACGGTTACGTTCCTCCCACGACCTTCCTTCCGGAAACGCGCAAGGCGTACTGGGTGGGGGAAGGGGCGGCGGCGGTTAAACCGCCGAAGTGCGCATGGACGCGCCGCTTAACCGCGCCCGCAGGCGCGGAGCCGGTCAGACCTTGACCACGTCTTGCAGGTCGACTTCCACAGGCATTTCACGGCCCAGGAACATCTTTACCTTTACGGTCAGTTTCTGCCGCACGGTATCCACGTCCTCAACGATGCCGGTGAAGTTTTCCAGCGGGCCGGAAAGGATGCGAACCTCTTCGCCGATGGCGATGCCGAACTCCACGCTGTTAATCTGCGTGGAAAGCATCATGTCCACTTCTTCGGGCGTTAAGGGGACGGGCTTGCTGTCGGGGCCTACAAAACCGGTTACGCCGCGGGTGTTGCGCACCAGATACCAGCTTTCGCTGGTCTCAATCATATGCACAAGCACATATCCGGGGTAAACTTTTCGCTGGCTTTTCACACGGCGGTTGTTCTTGATCTCCACAACGTCCTCAACAGGAACGCGCACTTCGAGAATCAAGTCCTGCATGCCGTTGTTTTCGACAGACTTCTCGATATTGTCCTTAACTTTGTTTTCGTAGCCCGAATAGGTATGTACCACATACCAGCAGGGCTCTTTGCTTTTCTCGGCCATTGTAATCTCCTTACCGAACGGAAATTAGGACATGATCAGGCTTACCAAAGAGGAAGCGCCCATGTCCAGCAAGCCGATGATTACCATAAGGAAAATCATCATCAGTACGACTATGATCGTGTAGTTGATCAACTTATCTCTGGTAGGCCAAGTGACCTTTTTGAGCTCGTGCCACATGTTTTTGAACGATGAGGCGATCTTGCTGAAAAAGTTCACGAAGCCGTGCCCAAAGCGGACAAAAAAGTTAGGTTTTTTGCCCTTGGCCACCGCTTTCTTCTCGTCAGCCATGATATTCCACTCCTTCTCGTCTAAACGCGTTACTTCGTTTCGCGATGCAGCGTGTGCTTTTTGCAGAAACGGCAGTACTTGTTCAGTTCAATGCGATCCGGGGTGTTCTTCTTGTTCTTCATGGAGTTGTAATTGCGCTGTTTGCACTCCGTGCAAGCCAGCATGACCTTATTGCGGGCAACGCTCGCCACGTCCGCCACCTCCTAGTGTGGATATTCGATCCTCGGAAACCCCGGTCATGGGAAAACCGAGGCGGTAATTGCGTGATCCCCGCGCCGCGAAAAGCTTTTATACCGTTGCGCGGCGCGGGGGAGCGAAAGCGCTCCGCTTACTCGATCACCTTAGACACAACGCCGGAACCAACGGTGCGGCCGCCCTCGCGGATAGCGAAGCGGAGGCCCTGCTCGATGGCGATCGGGGTGATCAGCTTGATTTCCATGTCGATATGGTCGCCGGGCATAACCATCTCAACGCCGTCAGGCAGCTTGATGTCGCCCGTTACGTCGGTGGTACGGAAGTAGAACTGCGGACGATAGCCGTTGAAGAACG
>JAQUXV010000357.1:1848-3497 GCA_028692205.1 Eubacteriales bacterium | reverse complement strand
GAAAGATGAATTCTGTTATGAATTAACGAATTGGATATATACACTCGCGTCGTTTGTCCCTGTATACTGTAAACAAATCAGCGGAGGGACGGCTATACGGCCGCTCCGCAAAAAGCGTAAATTGGAAAAGGAGGAACCCAGAAATGAAACGGATCTTCGCAATGCTGCTCGCGCTTGTTCTGGTACTCTCGACGGTTGGCTTCGCTTCCGCCGAAGATACGGTAAACATCACCGTATTCCACTACATGGCGCAGGCAACCAAACAGGCCGGTCTGGTAGCGATTGAGGACGCTTACAGCGCTACGCATCCCAACGTCACCTTCACCAACATCTACTATAATCAGGGCACCGATTACTTCCCGCAGCTCTCCACGGCCCTGTCTTCCGGAGACCAGCCCAACATCATGATGGGCAACCCGGGCCTGTACCCGGATCTGGTAACCGAAGGCTTTGTAATGGACCTGAGCGATAACGAAGTGATCAAGAGCCTCAATCTTCCCAGCGGCGACCTGGGCGATGTGTCCGCCGGCGGCAAGATTTACGGCTTCCCGATCGATTTTAAGAGCTGGGGCATTTTCTACAACAAGACCATTTTTGAGCAGCAGGGGCTGGAAGTGCCCACAACGCTGACCGAGCTGAACGAGCTTCAGCAGAAGCTGATCGACGCCGGTATCGACCCCTATGTGCGCAGCTTTGGCGACGCGGTATACGGCGATATCGAAATGCGCAACACCGTTTGGACCCGCGCGCTGGAAACGGGCGCCAACGATGTATTTGAAAAACTGATGAGCGGCGAAGCAAAGTTCACGGATTATCCTTTCTTTGCCGAAGCGCTTCAGAACTGGACGGACCGCATGGTCGCTCCCCGCACCGACGATATGAGCAACACGCAGGACATGGGTCTGGAAGTGTTTGCAGCCGGCGGCGCCGCGATGCGTTATGACGGCACCTGGGCAATCGGCGATATGATGGCCAAGAACCCCGCCTTTGAAGTCGGCTTCTTCGTAGCGCCGATTGACGACAATGGTTCCGCTAAGCTGAACGTGCAGGTCGACCAGGCGTTCATGGTCAACCCGCAGGCGGAAAACAGCGACGTTGCGCTGAATTTCATGGAATACTGGATCACCGAGGGCGTTGCCTGGTCCGAAATGAGCCAGATGCCGCTGCTGACCGGCAAGACTTCCGATAAGCTTCTGCCGATGGTAAAGACCCTTGCGGAAATCAAGCTTTCCGGCAACATCGCCCACTACGGCGACTTCACCAAACCCTTCAGTTCCGCCTTCACCACGGCATGGCGCACCGAACTGACCGCTTATGCCGAAAGCACGCTTACCGGCGGCGGAATGACCATTGACCAGTGCCTTGAAAACCTCCAGAAAGCGTTTGACGAGGTTATTGAGCTGAACTGACCCCGTACACACAAGGTAAACACGCAACCAACGCCGCTCGCGCGCAGCGCGCGCGGGCGGCGCTTTCCACAAACCCATGCAGGAGCTGATCACTATGACAACCGTCAACCCGGCTCGTTTGGATCGCAAACGCAAAATTTCCGCTTATGCAATTCGCGAGCATGGCGGCAACATCCTGTTCATGCTGCCCGCGTTCGTTCTGTTTGCATACGTGGTGCTGATCCCCTTTATCCAAAGCAT
>JAQUXV010000357.1:0-1748 GCA_028692205.1 Eubacteriales bacterium | reverse complement strand
TGGGGCCTGCGCTGTTTCGACTATTCCCAGATGGTTCTGAACATGAAAACGGCTAAAACCACCGCTGTGTTTGTATACGAATATATCTTTGGCAACTCCCGCGCGGGGTTGGGGCAGGCGGGCGCTATTATACTGACGCTGGTGCTGGTGCTGCTGACCAACGTGGTTACCACGATACTCAGGAAAAGAGAGGTGGAAATGTAATGGCGCAAAAAGCCGCATCCGCCTCCGCCAGTTTTGGAATGCACGCGGGGCGCAACCGGGCGCGTACCGTTGTTAACTCCTTACTGCGCATCCTCTTCATCGTCGCTATTGTCGCTATGGTGCTGGTACCCTTTTACATCAGCTTTCTGTATTCCATTAAAAGCCACTCCGATATCAGCCTCAACCGTCTGGCATGGCCCGCGACCCCGACGCTGGATAACTACCTGCGCGTGATCCGTGAAAACAAGTATGTGGGAATCGGCTTTAAGAACAGCGTGGTTACCACGATCCCTACGGTGCTCATTCTGCTGTTCAGCACATCCATGGCTTCGTTTGTGCTGGCGCGCAACAACGGACGTTTTTACAAGATCATGTATGCGCTGTTCATCAGCGGCATTCTGGTGCCCTTCCAGTGCATTATGCTTTCGCTGTATGTGAACATTTACAGTGCCGGGCTGGCGAGCACCAATCTTGGCTTCATCATCGCCAGAGCGGGCTTCCAGGTGAGCATCAGCGTGCTAACGGTTACGGGCTTTGTAAAAACCGTTCCACGGGATATGGAACAGGCCGCGGCGATCGACGGCTGCGGCAAGCTCGGTATCTTCTGGAAGATTGTTTTCCCGCTGATGACGCCGGTCAACATGACGCAGATCGTTTTAAACACCCTGTTCGTGTGGAACGATTACAGCGTTGCGGTGGTGCTGCTTCGCAGCGATGAAAGCCGTACGCTGCCGCTGGCGCAGATCGTGTATTTCGGCGAGAACATGACGGAACTGAATCTTGCGTTCGCGTTCTTCATGCTGGCGATGATACCAATCCTGATTCTGTATCTGAGTACGCAAAAGTATATCGTATCGGGCATCATGTCCGGCGCGGTAAAAGGATAACCCGTTTATCAGACGATTTTACTGCGGAGAGGCGGATTGAGAAAGATCCGCTTCTTTGCTATAATATCCTCAAACAACAGGATGAATTTTACGTTTGATTTTAATACCGTCGAAAGGAGCAACTATGAAAGTCGTGATTGTGGAGGATAATCCGGCGACCGTGCGATCGCTTGTGCAAACGATCGATTGGCCGGCGCTCGACTGCGAGGTGGTCGGAACCGCAAGCAACGGCGAAAGTGGGCAAAAGCTGATTCTGCGCGAATCGCCCGATATCGTGCTGACCGATATCCGTATGCCGGAAAAAGACGGGCTGGATATGATTAGCGAGGTTCGCAAGGAACTGCCTGATTGCAAAGTGATCATCATCACCGGATACGACCAGTTTCAATACGCCAGCCGCGCGATTAAGCTGGCCGTGTTCGATTATATTTTGAAGCCCATCGACAACGAAGAGGTGGAACGGGCCATACGCCGCGCCGCCACCATGACGCTTCGCAAGCGGGAAGCGGACGTTGCGCTGGAACAGGCGATGATGTTGAAACAACGCGCCCAACTGCTGAGCCTGTTGACCAACGACAGCCAGCGGGGGCAGGGCGTGCGGGGGATGCTCGCGGATGTGGGCCTGAACTTTAACGCCTATTATATTATGGTGGTGCA
>JAQUXV010000356.1 GCA_028692205.1 Eubacteriales bacterium | reverse complement strand
CAGCCTTCCACACAGTGCAGGGTGATGCGCCGTTCGTAGGCATCCATTGCGCGCACCTGCTCATAGGTAAGCGTTACCGGCTGATCCACAAGCCCGTCGATCGTCAGCGTATAATCGTCAATCGTCACGTGCTGCACGCCGCTGATGGAGTTATCCCGGGGGCCGACAGCCGGGTCCAGCCTTGCGCCCTGATATTCGGTGATCTCGTTTTCCCGGTAGCGGGATTGCGTCGCGGCGGATACGGCATCCGGCGTCGTCTGCGCCGAACAGCCGGTTAGCAGCAGAAGCAGCGTTGTTAAAAGCGAAAACAGTCGTTTCATGAGCACACCCCCTTTACGTTTATCATACCGTACGGATGCCGGGAAAGCAAACGAATTCTGCCGCAAACGCCGCTCTCCGACGGCGCGGATAATGTATCAGCGCTTTTACCGGGACAAAGCCTTATTCCGGTTCTGCCATTCAGGATAATGATCAGACCACCATCAACCCTTTCGGCGATAAACGAGCACATTGCACGGTGGCAATTTTCACAATTGAAAAATTCAAAAAAATGGTTTTCAACCATGATAATTCTGGTTATTATTAGCATATGGACTGAATGCTTTACTTTGGTGAAGTTCTCCGAAAGCAATGCCTTTGCGTGTGCGGCATTGGTTTCCGGTTGATTTTATCGGCGAGGGGTGACCGGCGTGCAAACGGAGGATAGCAGGCGGCATACACAGATAGCCATTTGGCTGGTGACGGCTGCGTTGATGCTGAATTTATCGGCATACCCGGCGGTTGCCCAGAGCTTTCTGGTGGAAGACTTGTCGTCTGCCGAGGCAGAAGAAACACTGCCGACCGAAGAACAGACCGATCCTGTAGCGCAAGATTATCCTTTTACCGTTTACCCATCCGTGACGCTTGAGGAACTTCAGCTGGATGAAGACGGTTATGCAATTAACGGGGAATATGTGTATTACAACGAGGAAGACGGCGAATACCGCTACATCAGCCCGACGCTGAATGTTCACATTATCCGGCATCAGGATACGTCTCCCCGGGTGGTTTGGCATGAGGCGCAAATTTATTCACGGGATGGAACGCTGTTTCATATGTACCCCTACGATGAGGCCAACTGGATGAAGAAGGGCGCGCATCAAACCATGATTGCGCAAAAGAATCATCTGGTTTTCGCGGTGAACAGCGATTTTTCCCACCTTCGCGTCGGCTGGAAGGCTACCGTCGGCCTGCTGATACGCAACGGTACGATCATTTCCGACCACACTTTTACCAAAAAGGCGAAGAAATACCCCAATCTGGACAATCTGGCGCTTCTGCCGGACGGTTCCATGCTGGCGTCGGGCCGGAACGAACTGACTATTGACGATTATATCGCCATGGGCGCGTACGATCTGTTGGCTTTCGGACCGGTGCTGATTCACAACGGCGAAATCAACACACCTGCATTTGGCAAGTACGGCTGGGAGCGCGCGCCGCGTACCGCGATCGGCATGGTTACGCCGGGCCATTACGTTGCCATTATGGTTGAAGGCAGGCATGATGAAAGCCGGGGCTGGTCCACAACGCATATGGCGGAGCATATGGCGGAGCTTGGGGCGACCGAGGCGCTCAACCTGGACGGGGGACAGAGCGCCACCATGATTTTTATGGGAAAGCAAATTATACGGGTGGGGCAAAGCGAAAGCCTGAAGGCAAAGCCCCGTAAATCGACAGAAGTATTGGGAATCGGCCAGAGCATACAGGTGCAACTGCCGGAAGAATAGCCCACAGATAACCGCTTGAACCGTACGGTTGGAACGCATCAGGCTTTTCCCAACAGTGGAACCGTAGGGAAGCAAGTAATGTCCAGCCATTACATTTTACTGTTCCTGCGGGATCGTTTGGAAGAAATCGCAGGCGTTTTACCACAGGGCGGCCCCGTGAGAGGTTTGCCCGCTTTTTTGTTTTTACTTCAAACAGCACGGAAGCATCAGCTGTTCCAGCGGCGGACCGCCCGCTTGTTTACGATGGTTGCCTATGGTATAATAACCTTACTGATAAGGCACGTAATGATCGACGTAGAATTGAATAAGGAGGAACGGCCGATGAAACGTATCATCAGGATCGCTGTCACCATTTTCCTGCTCGTTGGCCTGTGCGCCACGCCGATGCTGGCCGCGGCGCAGACCGTCCCCCGCCAGACTGCTGCGACCGACCCGGAAGCCCTGCAGATTTCGAACCTGAGCATGGTGAAAGAGATGCGCAACCTTCTGCTGCGCATGACATTCCAGAATGAAGGCAATATCGGTATCGACGAGTTTGGCGTCGCAATCGCATTCGTCGATCAGGACGGCATGCAGGTATATGCCAACGCGAATACACTGGAAGGCTATACCGACGAGGTAAGCAACTGGTACTATACGCTGGATGAGGAAATCGAAGCCGGGGGAACCTACCGCACCGAGGATACATTCTCAGGCTATTTGGGCGTTGCGGAAATGGTGGTTGCCATTCGCTACTACCACCAAACCGACGGCGACTATATCCTGATTCCCGAAAGCGAATGGGTTTGGAAATGGTCCGGCGACGGTTCCACATCCGAAACACCGGGACGCAGCTATTACACGCAACCGTCTTCCGCTGTGTACAGCCTGTGCAAAACTGTAAATCTGGGTTACCTGTATTACCTGCTGGATGATTATAACGCCGCATACTATGGCAAAAACCAGGGCGGTGAATGGATTTCGGAGGTGACGCCGGGTTCCCTCGCGGCCGACGCCGGGCTGATGGCAGGCGACCTGGTACTGTTTGCCGACGGCGTTAAGCCGACGGAAAATGTTTACGCTGTCGAGTATGCGCTTGCCGCTATCGCCAACGGGGAAACGGTTGAATGGGTATATGAGCGCGACGGGCTGATCTACACCACGAAAATGCCTGCGAAATAGCCAAGAGTGTTTGTGGAAACCCGCAAGGCAATGCCCCCTCGCTTCCCCGAAAGAAGCGGTTGGTAACTGAACCCTGACGGTGGGGCCGTATCGGTATATTTTGAGGTAACCGGTACGGCCCCTTTTAAAAAAACGGATCAACTCCCTTTCTATTCCAGCGCTCGCGCAGAAACGGGCCGCCTATGCGGCAATCCCTGTGGCGACTGCAACGGCAGCTGGTTTGTGGGCTTGCTGCGTGCATACCAGAACCGACTCGTTTCTGTATAAAAACCTTTGCGGTAAGCCACAGCCCAAACCGGAAGCTTTTTGACTGACACGGAACAGTAAAAATATTTATGTGTCATTATAATTTTCACCCGCTGAACGATGGACAAACGATAACTGTATTGTTATGATAACGATGGTATTTCTACTTGGGATAAAAGAATAGGAGGAGAACGATGAAAAAGGTCATTGCAATTCTGATGGCGGTTTCGCTTTGCCTGGTTGCCACGGCGACCGGCCTTGCGGAGGATGCTGCCGCCTACACCGAAACCATTATCAGCATCGATGCCGGAGACCATCAGATACCCGCAACCGTGTGTA
>JAQUXV010000355.1 GCA_028692205.1 Eubacteriales bacterium | reverse complement strand
GCGCGAAGGGGAAGCGATGGCGGCCGACCTGACTGCGAACCTGAGTGCCGCCGAGGCGCTGACGGAGCAAATCGCCGTTCGCGCGCCGCAGGTGCCCGAGGGCTGCCGGGAACGGCTGGATGCCCGGCTGTCCGAATGGAAAGTACAGCCTGCCGAACCCCAGCGCCTTGCGCAGGAGGTGGCCCTGCTGGCCGACAAATGCGCGATTGACGAAGAACTGGCGCGCCTGAAAAGCCACTTTGCGCAGTTTCGCGAATGTCTGTCCTCAAAGGACGCGGTGGGCAGACGCATGGACTTTCTTTTGCAGGAGATGAACCGCGAAACCAACACCATCGGTTCCAAAGCCGGCGATGCGCAAATTGCGCAGCGCGTGGTGGAAATGAAGTGCCTGCTGGAGAAATTGCGCGAGCAGGTGCAGAACATCGTATGACGGGAGGCTACCAATGAGGCTTATCAACATCGGCTTTGGCAACATGATCGCCGCGGAACGTATCGTCGCGGTGGTCAGCCCCGACAGCGCGCCGGTTAAACGATTGGTACAGGAGGCCCGCGACGCCAAGAACATCGTGGACGCGACGCAGGGGCGCCGCACGCGGGCGGTAATCGTGACCGACAGCGGCCATATCGTGCTTTCCGCCATCCAGCCCGAAACGGTTGCCGGCCGGGCCGGCGGACGCGAAGCCGCAATGCAGTCGGAAGAGAAGGAGATTTGATACATGGGCGTGATCGTCAAACGGACGGGCATGTTGCTGATCATCTCGGGCCCTTCCGGGACGGGTAAGGGAACCCTGGTGAAAAAACTGATGGAAAGCGATCCAAGCATTGCGTTTTCCTGCAGCGTTACGACAAGGGCGCCCCGAACCGGCGAGATAGAAGGCATCCACTACCATTTTGTAGACGACGCGGAATACGACCGGATGCTTGAGAACGATGAGTTTCTTGAGCATGCAACCGTGCATGGGCACCGTTACGGAACCCTGAAAGCGCAGGTGGACAGCCTGATCGCGCAGGAAAAAAACGTGCTGCTGGACATTGACCCGCAGGGCGCGATTGCCGTAATGGAAAAGGCGACGGATTATGTAAGCATCTTCATCCTGCCGCCCAGCTTTAACGCGCTGCGCATACGCCTGCACACCCGCAATACGGACGATCCAGTGGAGATTGAGCGCCGGCTTCGCAATGCGCGCAAAGAGGTGCTGAATATCTACAAATACCAGTATGCGGTGATCAACGATGATTTGGAACTGGCTACTTCGCAGCTGCAAAGCATTGTAAACGCCGAAAAACAACGCACCATCCGCTTTATGCCGACGATTTTGGAAGACTGAGGAGGAAACTGTAATGCCCATTGTAAACCCGACGATTGTTGAACTGTCCGAGAAAGTTGATTGCCGTTATACTTTGGTGGTAGAGGCCAGCAAACGTGCCCGCCAGTTGTTAGGGGGCGCGCAGCCGCTGATCGACCCCAAGGAAATGAAACCGCTTGAAGTTGCCGTGCAGGAGATTAACCGGGGCCTGCTGACCTATTCCCGCGACCCCGATATGGAGGAATAAGTGAACGCAAAAATCACCGTGGGCGTGTCGGGCGGCATCGCGGCCTACAAGGCTGTTGAAGTTGTTTCGGCGTTGGGCAAGCTGGGCGCGGACGTGACCGTTATTATGACGCCGAACGCCGCCCGTTTTGTCGCGCCCGCGACGTTTGAAGCCATCAGCCGAAACCCCGTGCGGGTGGATACCTTTGAACAGGAAGAAAAAGGCGAGATCGGGCATATCGCGCTGGGGCAAAAAACCGATCTGGTGATCGTCGTGCCCGCGACTGCCAACACCATGGCGAAAATGGCGGTCGGGATTGCCGACAACATGCTTACCTCCACCCTGATCGCCGCTACCGCACCCATACTGGTAGCGCCATCTATGAACACGCACATGTGGCAGGCGGAAGCGACACAGCAAAACCTGCGCACGTTGCAGGCACGCGGCGTGCGCTTTGTCGGCCCGGCCAGCGGCAATCTGGCCTGCGGCACCGTGGGCGCGGGCAGGATGAGCGAGCCGCAAGAAATTGTTGCCGAGGCTGTGCGGATGCTGGAGCAGAAGCACGATCTGGAAGGCCTGAACGTGCTGGTAACCGCCGGGCCGACCCGAGAACGGCTGGACCCCGTGCGCTACATGAGCAACGACTCCAGCGGCAAAATGGGATACGCGATTGCCGAAGCGGCGCTTGCAAGAGGCGCAAAAGTAACGCTGGTTACAGGGCCGACGCAGCTGACCGTATCCGCAGGTGCGGAAACCGTTCCGGTTGAGAGTACGATGGACCTGCTGCACGCCATGGAAGCGCGCTGCGATGCGCAGGATGTGATTATTCAGGCAGCCGCGCCGGCGGACTATCGCTTTGCCGAACCAAGCGACAGGAAGCTCAAGAAAGAGAACGGCGCACCCCTTATGCTGACGCTGGTGGAAAACCCCGACGTTGCAAAAACCATAGCGGCTCATAAACGCGAGGGGCAGACGCTGGTCGGTTTTGCCGCCGAAACCCACGATACGCTTGAAAACGCGCGCAAGAAGCTGGTAACGAAGGGCCTAGACATGATCGTGGCAAACGATGTTACGCGAGAGGGCGCGGGCTTTGGCACGGATACCAATATCGCCACCCTCATTACCGCGCAGGGCGAAACCGAGTGCCCTCTGATGACCAAGCGCGAGCTGGCGGAACGGATTTTGGACGCTGTGATTGCGTTGCGGAAAAACGCGGAAAACGGTTGAACGTTACCGCTTTTTACCAATGGTGAGCGCTGTTAAAAAGATCGCAGTTTTTTTGCGAACTGATGATTTTTCTTCTTGACAAAATGCGCAATCGAGGTTATGATATATCACGTCGCCGCGCTGGAAAGCCATGCGGCAGAGCGAGTGTTGGAGCCCCGATCTCCAAGACTTCAAAGGGAACGCGGGGGAGCATAGCTCAGTTGGGAGAGCATCTGCCTTACAAGCAGAGGGTCACAGGTTCGAGCCCTGTTGTTCCCACCATAATCGTGGCCAAGTAGTTCAGTTGGTTAGAATGCCAGCCTGTCACGCTGGAGGTCGAGGGTTCGAGCCCCTTCTTGGTCGCCACTTGCCTTGGTAGCTCAGTCGGTAGAGCAGGAGACTGAAAATCTCCGTGTCGGTGGTTCGATTCCGCCCCAAGGCACCACGGTATGCGGTAGTAGCTCAGTGGTAGAGTGCCACCTTGCCAAGGTGGATGTCGCGAGTCCGAATCTCGTCTACCGCTCCACAACACGTAAGCGATGAGGTAATCTCGTTTGCTTGCCCAAGACAAAGTACCTTTGATTCAGGCGCGAAGCGCCGCGGAGAATCTTGCTCCCGGCTCGTAATGAGCCTGAAGCGAAGGTGCTTGTCTACGTAAGAGGAGCGCAAATTACAACGTCGCCTAACCCGGTGCCATAGCCAAGCGGTAAGGCGAAGGTCTGCAAAACCTTTATTCCCCGGTTCAAATCCGGGTGGCACCTCCAAAAGAAAACACCCT
>JAQUXV010000019.1:3939-16567 GCA_028692205.1 Eubacteriales bacterium | reverse complement strand
TCAGCCAGCAGGCGATCCGGGAAGCGGTTGAGCGCGAGGTGATCCGCAAGGTGATTCCGGCGGAGCTGATGACGGCGGAAACGAAGATATACGTTAACCCCACCGGGCGCTTCGTGCTGGGCGGCCCCGCGGGAGATACGGGCCTCACGGGCCGCAAGATCATCGTGGATACGTACGGCGGATACGCCCACCACGGCGGCGGCGCGTTCAGCGGCAAGGACCCCACCAAGGTGGACCGGTCTGCCTGCTATGCCGCGCGCTACGTCGCCAAGAACATCGTGGCCGCCGGGCTGGCGGAGCGCTGCGAAGTGGCGCTGGCTTACGCGATCGGTGTGGCGCAGCCTGTGAGCGTGCAGGTGGATACCTTCGGCACCGGCAAGCTGACCGATGAGGAGCTGAGCCGCGAGGTGCTTAAGCTGTTCGACCTGAGCCCTTCCGGCATCATCCGCACGCTGAAGCTGCGGCAGCCCATCTACCGGCAGGTGGCGGCCTACGGCCATTTCGGCCGTCCGGACCTTGACCTGCCTTGGGAAAAGACCGACCGGGTGGAGGACTTGAAAAAGCTGCTGAAATAGGCTTGCAAGTAGGGATTGTTTGCACAGTCGACCCCGGGGCGGCGGGGAATACCGTTTCCAAACGGGAAAGCGAAGCCCCGCGGCGATATTGCCGCCCTGCATCCAGTAGCGGACAGCGCCTTTGCCGACTTGCCTGTCCAAAGGTGAACCCAGTAAAATAGAAGTGCCCGTAAGTATGGCATTGCCAAACTTCCGGGCACTTTTTCATATACGGGGAAAGCAGCTGCGCCCCGCTGTGAAAACAGCGGGGCGCTATTTTAGATCTTTTGCGGCATGAAGCCGTTACGTTTATCAGCCTTCGGCTTTCGTGGAGAACCGCAGGATGGACAGCAGGTAGAACAGCACGCCGGAACCCACGATGATCAGCAGGCTGACATACGTGGGCACCGCCTGGCCGCCGAAGCGGAAAACCACGCCCATCTCCTGCTGGAAGCTATCACCGATAGCCGGGGGCAGGCTGCCAAACACCTGCTGCAGGGAATCGGCAATCATCACCTGCCGAAGCAGCAGCGCGGAATGGGAAAGCGGAATGATTTTGATCAGGAACTGGATGGCGTCCGGCAGAATGCCGATGGGCAGATAAACGCCGGTTAGAAACCCGACCAGCGTGCCGACGATGCTGCTGAGCGTGCCGAACGCGTTCTGGGTTTTGATAAACGATACGATCAGCGACAGGAACGCCGTGTTGCTTAAGGCCGACAGCAGGATCAGCCCGACGGCTTCAAGCATCCGCAGGGGCGGCAGCAGCGCGCCGCCGCGGGCGACGATGTAGGTTTCCGCCAGGATAAAGGCGAGCATCGACATGATGCTGCCGATCAGAAAAGCGGAAAGCTCGTACCCCGCCACCAGCCTGCTGCGCCCGACCGGCGAGGCCTTGAAATCCTTTACGATCTTGTTGGCCCGGTCTTCCACCATGGTGCCGAACGCGCCCAGTACCGTGGTCATGGAGGCCACGGCCAGCACGCCGGACATGAGCCAGCTGTCCATCAGGGTATGCACGCCTTCCACCTTCGGCAAGCTGGACGCCCATACGTCGCCCAGAAACAGCAGGTACAGCGCAAAGATGATGAACACCGCCATCAGGGAGAAAAACACCGACACCTTATCCCGGAAAAAGACCTTCATATTGCGGATGATGAGAGCTTTCATTGACGGATCTCCTTTCCGGTGATGCCGATAAACGCGTCGTCCATGGTGCCGCCGAGCACCTCAAAGCCGCTGATAAACGGTTTCACGCGCTCCAGCATCGGCAGCGCCGAAAGCGTGTTGTCAATCTTCAGCACAATCCGGTCCGCGACCCGCGAGTATTCCGCGTTCATATCCTGAAGCGTCAGCAGGAGCCCCGGCAGATCGGCGGGCGAAAGCTTAAGCTGGTCGCTGGCGTACTGCTCCTTCAGCTCCGTGGGCGTGCCTTTGGCGGCGATCAGCCCATCGTCGATCACGACTACGTAATCGGCGTCGGCGGCCTCCTCCATGTAGTGGGTGGTCAGGAACACGGTCAGCCCCGTATCCAGCTGCAGGGCGCGAATGCTGTCCCACACGCTCTTGCGCGTTTGCGGGTCCAGCCCTGTGGTGGGTTCGTCCAGAAAGAGGATTTTCGGCGTGTTGATCAGCGCGCGGGCGATATCGGCCCGCCGCTTCTGCCCGCCGGACAGCTTGCCGTACGGGCGGCGCAGAAAGTCCTTAACGTCGGCGACGTCAGCCACCCGGCGCACGGCTTCCGTAAGCGATTTGTGTGATGCGGTGTACAGCCCGCCGCGCAGGCGGATGTTCTCCTCCACGGTCAGCAGCGGGTCCAGCAGATGATCCTGAAACACGACGCCGATGGACGAGCGGATGGCCGCGTCGTCCGTGCCCAACCGATGCCCGTCGATGACCGCCTCGCCCTCGTCCGCGCCCAGGAGCGTGCAAAGCATATCGATGGTGGTGGATTTGCCCGCGCCGTTCGGCCCCAGAAAGGCGAACAGCTTGCCCTGCTCTACATAAAAATCAACGCCCCGCACGGCCTTGACCGGCCCGTACGCTTTTCGAAGCCCGTTTACCTCGATAATCTTATCCAATGTGATCCCTCCGTACATGGAAACCTCGTCGGCAGGCACAATCGTATACCGGCCGGAATGCGGGTATAGTATAGCATCCGTTATTTTACGGGGCAACCAGAGAAGGGTTAAAACCAGATTAGAAACGTATGATAGATACAGATTAAGCCCCGTAAGCAACACCCACCGGCCTGCTGAAAAAGGCACATCTGTGTTGTCACCTGCGCCACGACCGGGCAGTCACGTACGTCCGTGTACGCTCCTGCCCGGATCGGGCTTGGTTCCTAACATCTGCACCTTTTTGAGCAGGCCGGACACTTGTATTCGGAGGGGTTTAATGGCGGGGGAAATGGATCTGTGGTGCCTGCTGCACCCTTTTTGAGCAGGCCGGACACTTGTATTCGGAGGGGTTTAATGGCGGGGAAAGTGGGCCTGTGTTGCCTGCTGCACCTTTTTAAGCAGGCCGGACACTTGCGTTCGGAGGGGGGTAACGGAGGGAAAAGCGGTGGGTGTTGCCTGCTTCGCCTTGTGAGCAGGCTATATTTTGTTTTCGTAAGGGGTGGCGGAGAAGAACAGCCCGACGGTTTGCCGGAAAAACAAAGAGCCGCGCGGATTTTCCGCGCGGCTAAAAAAGATTCAATGCGATATTAGGCGGGGTTACTCCGCTGCGCCCGCCACGGCGGCGGCGGCGATGTTGACGCCCTTGGTAACGGCGGTGCTGGTGATGGTGGCGCCGCTGATGGCGTCCACATCCTTGTTGAGGGTCACGGGCGCTTTTACGCCGATGAACTGGTCGGTAAATGCCGGTTCCTTGGCTTTTGCGCCGAGGCCCGCGGTTTCGGCAAACTTGGTGCCGCCGACGCTCAGGCCGGTCAGCGCGCCGTCCATGCCGATGCCGACGGTGATCTCAACGGGTCCGCCGTATCCGGTAACGGTAACGGTGGCGGTGTAGCCGATGGGCTGGCCGTCCTTCAAGCCGCGGAAAAGGGTATCCACCGTCTGGTCGTGGGCAAGCTCCTCAAAGCTGTCCGCGGAGGCGAGTACAGCCCTGCGGGCTTCGTCGGCCGCCTTGGCGGAGGCTTCGGCAATGGGGCCCAGGGTGACGGCGTTGGTCATCGCGAGCAAAAGGCCCGCGCAAAGCGTGATGATCGTCAAAATCAGGAAAGGGGGAATCTTTTTCATGTTCGTATACGCTCCTTTGGTGTTCCGACAGCTATTATACCCGCACGGGCGGCGGAAAGCAACCCTGAAAGGACATCATTCTCCGCTTGTCGTGCAGGCGGCTTTCTCCTCCGCGCGTTTAGCCACTTCGTTGGTGTCGATGGTGTAGCGGTAAACCACAAAGCGCTGGAATGTGTACTCCGTAACGAAATTGATAAGCATCGTGCCGACCAGCACGATGTAATCGTTCCAGCCCGCGCCGGTCAGCGCGTCGCCCCACCAGATGGACAGGGGCGTAAACACCAGATAATACAGGAACACTAGCGTCATCGCCTTGGAGATGTTCGCCACGCTGCGGAAGGTGTAACGGCGGTTGAAGGTGAAGTTCCACAGCACGCTCAGCACCAGCGCGATGCCGTACCCCAGCCAGTAGGGGAACTGAAAGACCTCGTTAAAAAGCGTGAAGGATAATACCTGTATTAACCCCGCCGAGGCCGAGAACAGCGTGAACTTGACCATCTGCCACGACTGCTGGCGGGCGGTGAGCTGCTTGATCGTCTTCTGGGTCTCCTTTTCTGCCATATGCCGCACTCCTTTGCACTGGTTCGCCCGTAAGCAATCGATGATTCCAATCATAAAATCCGTATCGGAGCCCGCGGGCGTACGGCGCCCCAATTTTGTTTATCGTACGCCTGTCGCGCGCCCGCGTCAAGCGGGAACGGACAGAAACGGAGGCGCTTTTGAACCTGCGAAATCCCGTTCCGTCGGCGTGAAACCGGGCTGGACGCCGTTGGAACGGGATGGTTTTCTTTCGTTCTTTTCCGCCGTGCGCGGGGTTAAGCCTTGTCCAGCACTTCGCCCGCGTAGCGCACCGAGCCCATGGCGTCGGCGGAATACCCGTCCGCGCCAAGCTCTTTTGCCAGTTCCTCGGTCATCACCGCGCCGCCGACCATGATGCGCACGCCCGGCAGCTCCCTGCGCAGCTGCTCGATGGTTTCCCGCATGGCGGGCACTGTGGTGGTCATCAGCGCGGAAAGGCCCACCAGCTTTACGCCGGATTCCTTCGCGGCGGCGACCACCGTTTCCGGCGGAACATCCCGCCCGAGGTCGATCACGCCGAAGCCGTAGCTGCCCAGCAGCGTGGCGACGATGTTCTTGCCGATGTCGTGCACATCCCCGTGCACGGTCGCCAGCAGCACAGTACGCCCGGCGGAGGGCTTGCTTTCCGGCATCCGCGCGGTGGCGGCGGCGATGGCCTGCTTGGCGGCGTTCGCGCTTTGCATCAGCTGCGGCAAAAAGAACTCGCCGCGCTCATAGCGCGCGCCCACCTCGGTCAGCGCGGGGATTACGCCCTTTTCCACCACGGAAAGCGGTTCCGCACCGCCGTCCATCAGGCGGTCGGCATTCTGCGCGGCGGCTTTGGCAAGCCCGCGAAGGATGGACTGGAACAGCTCCGAAAAAGCCTCGTCTTTCGTTGCGGGCGTCTCGGCAGGCTTTGCCGGGGCGGGGTTGCAAACGGCGCAGTCGCAGGCGGGGGCCGCCGCGGGCGCAAGCCCCGCGATATGCAGCGCCGCTTCCGCCTTGCGGATGGCTTCGCCCGCGAGCTTTACGGCTTCGCGTGCGGCGGTGTTTTCCACGCCGGCGGCGGGCTTTTCCGCCTTAGGCTGCTTGGAATACCGCGCAAGATACGTTTCAAAACCCTCGTCGTAGCCAAGTGTGGCGCAGGAACCGCGATACGCGTTCATCACGCTTTCATCCAGCGGGTTGATAATGCCCGCGGACAGCCCGCGGTCCATCGCCATGGCCAGAAACGACGCGGTAAGCACGCCGCGCGCGGGCAGGCCGAAGCTGACGTTGCTCACGCCCAGCACGGTTTTTACCCGCAGCTCGTCGTGCAGGCGGCGCACGGTTTCCAGCGTCACGCACGCGGCGTCGGGATCGGTAGCCACGGTCATGGTGAGCGCGTCGAAAAGCAGATCGCGCTTGGGCACGCCAAAGCGTTTCGCTTCGGCCAGAATGCGGCGCGCGATGGCGATGCGCCCTTCCACCGTGGGGGGAATACCGTCCTCGTCCAGCAGCAGGGCGACCAGCGCGCCGCCGTACTTACGCACCAGCGGAAACACCTGCGCCATCACGGCCTGTTTGCCGTTGACGCTGTTGATGATGGGCTTGCCCACATAAGCGCGCAGCGCGCGGGCGAGGGCTTCGGGGTCGGCGGTGTCCAGCTGGAGGGGCGCGCCGGTGATGCCCTGCACGGCTTCGGTAACCTCGGTCAGCAGCTTGGGCTCGTCCAGCTCCGGCAGGCCGACGTTCACATCTAGCACGTCCGCGCCCGCCTCCATCTGCGCGGTGGCTTCGCCGAGCAGATAATCGATCTCCCCGTCCCGAAGCGCCTGTTTCATGCGCTTTTTGCCGGTGGGGTTCAGCCGCTCGCCGATTACCAGCGTCCGCGCCCCCAGCGTTACGGTGGCGCTGCGCCCGGAAAGGAAGGTCGGGGCCAACCCGTCCTCCTCATCACTCACTTCGGTTTTTACGGGTTTGGAAAGGGGCTTCGTGGCGGCGACCAGCGCCGCGATGTGCGCCTCGGTGGTGCCGCAGCAGCCGCCCAGGCCCCGCGCGCCGAGGCGGGCCGCTTCGGCCATGTCGGCGGCGAACTCCTCCGGCTGGGTGGCGAACACCGTTTGCCCGTTAACGAGGGTGGGCACGCTGGCGTTAGGCATAAAGAACACGGGCTTTCCGCCCGCGCAGGCGAGCAGCCGTTTTAGGTTGGGTAAAAGGGCTTTCGGCTCGCGCCCGCAGTTCATGCCCAGCGCGTCCACGCCCTCCATGCTGCACAGCGCCGCCGCCGCGCCCTCGATATCCGCGCCGGTCAGCAGCCTGCCGCTTACGTCGAAGCTCATGCTTACCAGCACCGGCTTGCTAACGCCGAGTTGTTCAAACGCTTCCCGGTAGCCCAGCACCGCGGCCTTCACCTCTCGCAGGTCGGTCATGGTTTCGGCCAGCAGCAGGTCGCACCCCTCGTCGATCGCGGCGAGAGCCATCTCGCGGTAAATCACCACCGCATCCTCAAACGCCAGCTCACCCAGCGGCTGGATCAGCCGCCCCACGCTGCCCGCGTCCATCGCCACGAAGGCGGTGCGCCCCGACTCGGCCACAGCTTCCCTCGCCTGCCGGATGCCCGCGCGGAGCACCGTTTCCCATTCCTGCGGAAAATGCAGGGGGTTTGCGCCGAAGGTGTTGGCGGTCACCATGTCCGCGCCCGCACGCAGATAGCTTGCGTACACGGCTTTCACATCGTCCGGGTGCGTGAGGTTCCAGCGTTCCGGCTGCTCGCCGCCCTTCAGGCCCACCGCCTGCAGGCGGGTGCCCATGGCGCCGTCAAAATAGGTGATCCGTTCGGAGAGAAGCGTTAGAAACGGGTGCATGACAACAGCTCCTTTGGTCGGCGATTGTTACAGGGGAAAACGGGGATGGCGGGGGAATTGACCGTCATTTCCCCAGGATGGCGCCCAGGTTGCGGCACACATCGGCGGCCACGTCCACACGGTTCATGGTGTAGAGGTGAATGTTGTTCACGCCGTTGGCGATCAGGTCGATAATCTGCTCGGTGGCGTAGGCTACGCCCGCCTGCCGCATGGAAGCAGGATCGTCGCCGAAACGGTCGACGATGGACCAGAAGCGGGGCGGCAGCGTCGCGCCGGAAAGCGAGGCGATGCGCTTGATCTGCCGGGCGTTGACCACCGGCATAATGCCCGCGCCGATGGGCACGCTGATGCCCGCTTTCAGCGCGCGGTACATGAAATTGTACAGTGTCGCGTTGTCAAAAAACATCTGCGTGGTCAAAAAATCAACGCCCGCGTCCACCTTGAGCTTCAGGTAGCGCAAATCCTCGGCTCGGTTGGCCGCCTCGGGGTGCCCTTCGGGGTAGCAGGCTGCGCCCACGCAGAAGCCGCCGCGCTTTTTGACATAGCTCACCAGCTCCGCCGCGTGCTCAAAATGGTCGCCCGTGGGGAAGGTTTCGCCCTCGGGAATGTCCCCGCGAAGGGCCAGCACGTTGGTAACGCCCGCTTCCGTAAGCTTATCCAGCACCTCGTCGATTTTGGAAACGGTATCGTTGATGCACGTCAGGTGCGCAAGCGCCGGCACGCCGGAAGCCTGCACCGCCTCGGCCAGCTCCCGCGTAAAATGGGGGGTGCGGCCCGCCGCGCCGTAGGTGACGCTGATGTAAGCGGGCGAAAGCTCCGCAAGGCCGCGCACGACGGCTTTGGCTTCGTCAACGCGCGCGAATTCCTTGGGGGGAAACACCTCGCAGCTCATGTGTACGCCCGGGCTGCCGAGCAGGTCCACGATTTTCATATCTTCACTACGCTCCTCGCATCGGTTTTCGGCCGCCCCCGGCGGCGGGTTTTTCGGAAAAACGACGGTTCGACCCCGCTGCGCCTGCCTCGGCAGGCGCAAAAGCGTTGTTCAGCGCTTGTCGGGGATATGGACGGTATGGGTGTCCAAAGGACTTAAGCCTTTGGAAAGCTCAAAAGGCGTCTCCTGATACACGAAATAGTTGAGCCAGTTGGCAAACAGCAGGCTCGCGTGCGCGTGCCAGCACATGCGCGGGGCCAGCGACGGATCGTTGTTGGGGAAATAATGCTCAGGCAGGTCCATGGCCATGCCCTTGTCCACGTCGCGGTAATACTCGTGGGCCAGCGTATCGCGGTCGTACTCGCTGTGGCCGGTGGCGAACACGCGCCGCCCGTCCCGGCTGCGCACAAGCGCAGCGCCGGTTTGCGGCGAGGTGGCCAGCACCACCAGATCGTCGCACTTGGCGAGGGCTTCCTCGTCCAGCGCCGTATGGCGGCTCATGGGCACGACGAACGTATCGTCAAACCCGCACAGCAGGCGGTCCCGCCGGTCGGTGAGCGCGGTTTCGTACACGCCGAACAGCTTTTTGGGCAGGGGAAGCTTGTTGACGCCGTAATGGTAGTACAGTCCCGCCTGCGCTGCCCAGCAGATGTGCAGGGTGCTGAAGGCGCGCCGGTCCGTCCAGTCCATGATGCGGGTAAGCTCCTCCCAGTACAGGACGTCCGTAAAATCCAGCCGCTCCACCGGCGCGCCGGTGATGATGACGCCGTCGAAAAACTCGTCCTTCACATCGTTAAGCGTCCGGTAAAAGGTGTCCAGATAATCGGTGGACACGTGCGTGCCCTCGTAGGTGCCGGTTCGAAGCAGGGTAATTTCCACCTGCAGGGGCGAGTTGGAGATGAGGCGTAAAAGCTGGGTTTCCGTTTTCTCCTTGGTGGGCATCAGGTTGACGATGGCGATGCGAAGCGGGCGGATATCCTGCGTCTGCGAACGCTTCTCCGTCATCACAAATACGTTTTCCTCGGTGAGGATGCGCGTTGCGGGCAACGCGTCCGGAATTTTAACAGGCATAGGGATCCTCCTGTGTGATGTGGTGTGGGAAACGAAAACAGTTACACCTGTGCGAGGCCGCGCTCCAGATCGGCGATCAGGTCGTCCGGGTCTTCCAGCCCGATGCTCAGGCGAATCAGTTCCGGTTTCACGCCCGCGGCTTCCAGCTGGGCTTCGTTCATCTGGCCGTGGGTGGTGCTGGCCGGGTGGATGACCAGCGATTTCGCGTCCGCCACGTTAGCCAGAAGGCTGAACAGCGTCAGCCCGTCGATGAAGCGGCGGCCCGCCTCCACCCCGCCCTTGACGCCGAAGCTCATAATGGCGCCCGCGCCGTTGGGCAGGTAGGTAAGCTGCCTTACATGGTAGGGATCGCCCGTCAGCGTCGGGTAATGCACATAGGCGACCTTGGGGTGCGTGCTGAGAAACTCTGCCACCCTGCGCGCGTTGTCGCAATGCCGGGCAATGCGCAGGCTGAGCGTTTCCAGCCCCTGCAGGATCAGGAAAGCGCTCATGGGGCTTAAGCACGCGCCGAATTCGCGGATCATCTGCAGCCGGAGCCGTGTGGCGATGGGCGCGGGCTGATCGGCATAGACGATGTTGCCGTTTTGCGCGTCGGGCGTGGTGAGGCTGGCAAAGCGGGGGTTGTGAAAATCGAACGTGCCCATATCCACCACGATGCCGCCGATGGTGGTGCCGTGGCCGCCCGCGTATTTGCTGAGGCTGTGGACAACGATGTCCGCACCGTGCTCTTTGGCATGGAAGATGGGGGGCATGCCGAAGGTGTTATCCAGCACCAAGGGCAGGCCGTGGCGGCGGGCGACGGCACTGACGGCGTCAAAATCCGGCACGTTGATGTTGGGGTTGCAGATGGTTTCCAGATAGAGCATTTTCGTGTTGGGGCGGATGGCCGCTTCCATGGCCGCCACATCGTCGGGATCGACAAACGTGGTGGTGATGCCCGCCACCTGCGGCAGGCGCGAGGCCAGCAGCGTAACCGTGCCGCCGTACAGCGTGCTGATGGCCACGATATGGTCGCCGGTATCGCACAGGGCGAACACCGCCGCCGATACCGCCGCCATGCCGCTGGCAAACGCCACGCTCGCCGCGCCGTCCTCCAGCGCGGTTACGCGTTCTTCCAAAACGCCTACGGTCGGGTTTTCAATACGGGTGTAGGTAAAGCCTTCTGCCACGCCGGAAAACACATCCGCCGCCGCTTTGGCGTTGGGGTAGCAATAGCTGGTGGTTTGGTAAATAGGCACCGCGCGGGAATAGGTTTGCTTATCGGGGATCTGCCCAGCGTGCAGCTGGAGCGTCTCGAAACCGGGTTTCTTTTTCGCCATGGTCTGGTTCTCCTTTCAGATCGGCCCGGAACAGACCGTTCTGCCTGAATATGCAAAACAAGCCCATCCCGAGGCGGGAGGGCTTGCTACTACGCAAAGTTGCGAACGCAAAAGCGTTCACCCACGACCGCTATCGGGGCGACAATTGCTCATGCCGGACATTCGCATGGTCATGATCATGGGTCATCCCTCGCTTTCGGAGTAGGTTTGGGTTAGAATAGCAGATAAACGCGGGGTTGTCAAGCGCAAACAGGCGCGGAGCCCCTTTTCGGACCCCGCGCCGTATGTTTTTATTTGCGTACAATTGTAAGACAGGTGAAGTTCGGGTAAATCACACCCGAATAAACGTCATCACGATCACGCGGTAGCTGTACACGATGATCGCCGAAAACAGGATGCTGTCCATCCGGTCCAGCATGCCGCCGTGGCCGGGGAACAGGGTGCCGAAATCCTTGATGCCGCAATGGCGCTTGACCATGCTGGCGAACAGGTCGCCCATCTGCGCGGCCACACCGCCCACAAACCCCACCACAATATTGGCCCACATCGGCGGGAACGCCTGCGTGGGCAGCACCCGCTCGAAAATGTAGCCTACCAGCCACGCCATCAGCACGCTGCCAACCAGCCCGCCGATGGCCCCGGATACGGTTTTGTGCGGGCTGATGTGCGGGCACAGCTTTTTGCCGCCGATCCATGTGCCCGTAAACAGCGCGAAGGTATCCCCGCCCACGGCGATGGCGAACACCATCGTTAAAAGCATCGCCTGCATGCGGCGCAGCGGCACATCCAGAATGCCGAACAGGCACATGCCGGGCAGCACCAGCGTAAGCATCGGCAGGGCGCTCACCATCACATCCGTCAGGGTCGGGTCCTCACGGCGCATGATCTGCAAAAGCACAAAGAAAAAGATGATCGTCAGCGTCGGGATGATGACGACGGAGCTGTAATACATCATCAGCGGCACGCTCACGGCGAGCGCGACATAACTGGTCCAGCATACGGGGTGATGGCCGTGCTGCTTCAGGGCGCGAAGCTCCTCGTAAATGCACAGCGTAACGGCGATAAAAGCCGCCACCGCAAAATACCACCCGCCGAGGAACAAAAGCGCCGCCAGCGCGATCAGCAGGAGCGCGCCGGTAACGATTCTCTGCGCCATACTGCCACCTTCCTTCGCGCAAATCGTGCGTTTCCGCGCCGCGCAGGCGGGCTGGAAACACCGTTAAACCATGTTGTAAGCTACTTGTTATTCGCCGTTTACAGGCGAATTCCTGCCCGGCAGGGGAAACCCGGGCGGCGGAAACCCGCCCGACGGCGCTGTTTGCCATGCGGGACAACCGTTTAGGAACGCCGCGCGTTTCCGAACCGGCGCGGTGCCCGGGTGGTTATTCCGCGTCCCGGCCGCCGTAACGGCGCGAACGGCTCTGGTATTCGGCGATGCAGGCGTGGTAATCCTCCAGCGTGAAATCCGGCCAGAGCTTCTGCGGGAAAACAAACTCGGCGTAAGCGCACTGCCAAAGCAGAAAATTGCTCAGCCGCATTTCGCCGCTGGTACGAATCAGCAAATCCACATCCGGCAACCCGGCGGTGTACAGGCGGTCGGTCACGGCCTGCTCGTCGATCGCTTCCGGCAGCAGCACGCCGTCGGCGGCTTCGCGGGCCAGCAGGCGCGCTGCGCGCGCGAGTTCCGCGCGGCTGCCGTAGTTGATGGCGATGTTCAGCTTCAGGCCGGTGTTGTCGAAGGTGCGGGTTTCGGCGTCGATCAGCGCCTGCCGCTGCGCGGGGGGCAGGGCAGTCTTGTCGCCCAAGATCAGGATGCGGACGTTTTTTTCGTCCAGCTCGTCGATTTCACTTTGAAAAAACTCCAGCAGCAGGTTCATCAGCGCGTCCACCTCGGTTTGGGAACGAGACCAGTTCTCGGTGGAAAAAGCGTACAGCGAAAGCGCTTCGATGCCGATATCGCTGGAATTGCGGATGATTTCACGCAGGGCTTCGGTGCCCGCGCGATGGCCAAGGGCGATTTTGATTTTATTCTTTTTCGCCCAGCGGCCATTGCCGTCCATAATGATGCCGATATGCCTGGGCAGCTTTTTCGGGTCGAAAGAAACGG
>JAQUXV010000019.1:0-3839 GCA_028692205.1 Eubacteriales bacterium | reverse complement strand
CGCAGGGCTTCGGTGCCCGCGCGATGGCCAAGGGCGATTTTGATTTTATTCTTTTTCGCCCAGCGGCCATTGCCGTCCATAATGATGCCGATATGCCTGGGCAGCTTTTTCGGGTCGAAAGAAACGGTAGGCATAGTTCGGATTCCTCCTTTCCCGGTAAACCGGGTAACGGCTGGAGTAAAGGCTTTCGCACCGACCGCCGTAAAAACTTTGGGCGCAAAAGCAAAGCGGCGCCCCGGTTCCGCATGTATCCGCCGGAGCCGGCGACAGCCATAAAACGAGCGAGCCCGGCATTCGCCCAAAAACGGATGAACCGTTTTGGGAAAACAGCGGGCAGCCGACGCGGCCACACCGGGCCGTTTTGCGAAAGGAATAGGGTGAACCGCACGCCGACCGGCACAGCCGGAAAGCGTGCGACAAACGGGAACACAAGCAGGCGCGCCGCAGCGAACCGACGGCTACCGGTTTGGGCCTGCGACGGCGTTTGCCCGGGTTAAACCGGCTTGTCGCAAAGGTCGGCCTTCGGGTCGCCCACATGGAACCGGGCTACCAGCAGCTGCCGCCCGTCGTCCCGAACGGCGACGACGCGGGACTCCACCAGAACGCCGTTATCCAGCGCCGGGTCCAGCAGCGGGTCGAACCCGGTGGGCTCCTCGTCGTCGTCCCCGACGGCGAACTGCGAGCCGACGCCCTCCAGCGCGGTGATGCGGGCGGGTGAAGCGGGCGGGCAGGCGGGCACGATTTTATCGTCAATGGACGGCGCGCCCGTAAGCGTTACGCGGACGTCGGTGATGCCGTAGCCTGCCAGAATGGCCAGCGCGCTACGCGCGTTTAAGCCGAGCAGATGATCGAATGTTTTTTTCATGGTTCCTCCTGCGGCCGATACGGCCGTGTGCGCGCATTGCGCTTTATCCGGCGGGTATGCGATGCGAACGGAGGCCCCCTGCGCGGGTTAGACCGCCATGATCTCCTGATCCTTTTTGGCGGCAAGTTCGTCGATGCCTTTGATGCCCTCGTCGGTCACGTCCTGCATTTTCTTTTCCGCCTTGGTCAGGTCATCCTCGGTGATGGTGCTGTCCTTCTGGAGCTTCTTCAGGTGCTCCATCGCGTCCCGGCGAATGGAACGAATGGCGATTTTCGCTTCCTCGGCGGATTTGCGCACCATCTTGCTCAGTTCCTTGCGGCGCTCCTCGGTAAGCTCGGGAATAATGAGGCGGATCACCTTGCCGTCGTTGGAGGGGTTCAGTCCAAGATCGCTCTTCTGGATCGCCTTTTCCACCAGCGGGAGGGCCTTCTGGTCCCATACGTTCACCAGCAGCATACGCGGTTCGGGCGAGGTGACGTTGCCCATCTGTGGCAGCGGCGTGGCCGTGCCGTAATAATCCACCATCACACGGTCCAGCAGCCGGGGGTTGGCGCGTCCGGCGCGGATGGAACGCAGCTCATCCTGAAAAACGGCGTTGGTTTTTTGCATTTTTTCCTTGGCCGTATCGATGACTTCCTGATACATCGAGATCCCACCTTTCAGCTCTTGACAACAAAAACAGCTTTTGCAATATTGTAACGAATTTTTCCTGAAAACGCAAGCGCCGGGCGGCGTTTGGGCGGATGCGGACGGCTATTCCGCCAGCGTCAGGGCCGCCGCGTCGGAAAGCGTAAGGGCCGTATAGGTCGCGCCATGGCCTTCCGGGGCGGGTTTGCCGTCGGTAAAGAGAATGCTGTCCACCCCGGCGTTGTTCGCCGCGCCGATATCCGCCGTTACGCTGTCGCCCAGCAGCACGGCCCGGCGCTTGTCCCCCACGCCCGCGCGGCGCATGGCCTCCAGCACCATAAAGGGATCCGGCTTAAAATGCCCCAGCTCCTCGCTGATGAGCAGATCGGCAAAAAACGGTCGCAGCTCGCTGGCCTCAAACCGGCTGCGCTGCACCTTCGCGATGCCGTTGGTAACCAGATACACCGGCATTCTGGCGGAAACGCGCGCAAGAAAAGCCTTCGCGCCCCGCAACGGGATATGCTGGCGGCCCAGCTCCGTTACGAAACGGTCGCTGAGCGCGGCGGGCGACACATCCGGCACGGTTACGCCCTGCCCGCTCAGCTCGGCTAAGAAATCCGAAAACCGTTCCACCTTCAACCTTGCCTGGGTGGTTTCGCCGCGTTCCAGCCGCTTCCAGTGGCTCAAGTTTACGCGGCTGTACAGCGCGGCGATTTCGTCGCCCATGGGCAGGCCGAAAGCGGCCAGCGCCGAACCCAGCGCAATTCTTTCGCCCGCGTGAAAATCGAACAGGGTTCCGTCCGCGTCGGCGAGCAGCACCTGATAGCGCATCGTGTCTCCTCCTTTGCCCTTCCGGGGCGGCGGACAGAAAAATCCGCCGGAAAGTATGTTCTATCTTATACGATTTCAAAGTCCAAATGCAATAGCCGCGGCGGACGAATCCGGTTTCCGCAGCCGCGCGGGGCCGCGGGCGGCTGCGCCGGGGCGCGGCGATGCGGCGGCAGGATCCGGGTTTTGAAAATCGTATCAACACAGGTTCCGGCGGAAGTATCTCCCGCTGCAAACGGCGGCGAAGGACGCCTTACAGCGCTTCGAGGATAAAGCTGAGCGTGGGGGTGGGCGTGGCGTGCAGGCGGTAAGGCGGCAGCACCGGCGCGCCCCAGCTGTCGTCGCCGCCGACGCCGTAACGCGCGCTTGCCACATCCAGGTAGGTATAGTTTGACGTGGGCAGGTCTTGCCGGTGCAGCGCGTTCATCAGCTCGGCCTGGCTGTGCGGCAGCACCGAAATCTGCAGGGGCTGGCCCGCCATCCGCACGCGCAGGGTGCGGCTCTGCCCGTCCCCCGTTTCCAGCCAGCGCACGCCCGTGCGGTTGCCGCAGGCCTGCGGGCGCAGGTAGGGCGTCAGGTTCTGGTCGGCGTCGAGCGGGTAGATGCCGAGCGTTGCGCCCGACTGGCGATCCGTTTCACATTCCAGCGGGCCCATGCCGTAGTAGCGCGCAAAGCGCATCTCCCGCGGCAGGCGGAAGCTCAGGCCGAATGAGGGCAGCTCGCCCTCGCCGCCCGAAAGGGTGGCGTCCACCCGGATGCGCGAGGCCGAAAGCGCCGTATACGTAACCGACATGGCGGCGTCGGTAAGCGAGGACAGGGTGAACCGGTAGCGGACCGCAAAGCCTTCGCCGGTTTCCTCGCAGCCGATCAGCTTCGGGAGGGCCAGATCGCTGAAGGCGTGCCAGAGCGCCGTTTCCTGCGCGAAATGGTTGCCTCGGTCGTTATCCACGGGGGCGCGGTACAGGCTGGGGCGCGGCGCAAAGTTGAAAAGCGTCTGCCCGTTCTCCCGCCCGAAGGCGACGGGCCCGCCTTCCACGAAGCTGAACAGGGTTTTAAATCCGCCGCCGTAGATACCCGCGTTCAGACGGCCCCTTACAATCCGGGCCTCCTCCGCTTTCAGGGGCGGCACGGCCGCGCGGGGGAACACCGCCTGCCCATGCATGGCGGCATACCCGGCTTCCGCCCAAGGGGTGTCCGCCTTGAGGCACAGTTCGCACAGCAACGCGTATTCGCTTTCGCCGGTCATCAGCGGGAGGGCGAGCGGGAAGAACCGGGTTTCTCCGGCGGGCACACGGACATCCGCAAGCTCGCCCGTGGCGATGGATTTTCCGTTCTCATCCAGCCGCCAAACGAGGCGGTAACCGGAAAGGTCGTCAAAAAGCGAGTTGTTCTCCAGCGTTACGCCGCTTTTGCCGGGGGCGACGCGCACGGGCTGGTACAGGTATTTTACTTCCTGCAGCTTCGGGGTGGGCGCGCGGTCGGCAAACAGCAGCCCGTTGCCGCAGAAAGTGCGGTCGTT
>JAQUXV010000354.1 GCA_028692205.1 Eubacteriales bacterium | reverse complement strand
TGACTTTCGTTGTGAAACAGAATATCCGCGCCGATGGCTTTTTCTACATTCGCCTTCACGCGGGACATTGCGTACCCCTTCGCGCCCGTACTCCCCGGGATGGGGATAATGGCGACCTGCGGGTCGCTTTGATAACGTTCCAATGCCTCTGCGGCCTGTTCGGCAGCGCTTTCGGTGATGAAAATCACGCGCACTCCCTGACGGGTGAGGTTGAAAAGCGCCTTCGTCGTTTCTTCCGCCGTCGCGGTCGGCACCACGTGCATTCCAACGGCTTTGAAACCCAGTACCGCGTCGCGTTCGCCCACGGCGCCCATTACGATTTCAGCCACGCAGCTCACGCATCCTTTCGGTGATCGCGGCAGGTGTAAAGTTGTTCAACTTGCCCGCCATAATCAGGCGCACGTCGGTCGCCTCACGCTGCTTCTGCAGGAGAAACGCGATCAATATTTCCATGGAAGCCGAATCGTAACGATATTTGGCCAACAGGCCGAACAAATAATCGTCCGCCACTTTCTCCAGGAACGGCAGCTTTGCGGCGTCCGCCGTAGCGGCCAGCGCCGCCTGGTAAACATCCGCGCTGTAGCGCCGCAGCAGTCTCGCCAGCCGCTCGCTTTCCGAAAAAGCCGCGGCATAGGCCTTTACAGACACATTTCCGCCGGGCAGCGCGACGGTCTCAAAAAACGCCGCGTCCTTCCCCATCGCTTTCAGGCGCAGGAGCATGACCACGTTTTGCAGGTCGGCTTTCGCCTGAAAATACTTCATGGCAACATCGGCCTTTTCGCTTATCGAAAGGTATGCGAAAATTTGCCGGTACATGGCCCTGTCCAGCTCGGCGTCGATCAGCATCGGGTCGAACTGGGCTGCGATGCGCTTTTCCAATGTCTCCATCGCGGCTTTCAGCTCCGTCGGCAGCGGCGCATAGGTATGATCCGCTACGCAATGGCGGAGTTTCTCCGGCTTAATGGTTCCGCAGTTCGATAAAAACTGGGGTTTCTGCGCCAGATGGCGCGATTTTAACAGCACCTTCAGATTATGCACATCATAGCGCAATAAAAAGCAGTCCGTTACCAGTGGTTCCGGCGTAACGGCCTTAATCAGCTCGCAAGCTTCGTAAACGTGCCGGTCGGCCGCCGCCTGAAAATCCATGTTATCGGCCGCAGCAAAGCCGATGTCGCTCAGCGTGCGCACCGCCTCACCGTAGTTATGGGCGGACAGTAACCTGTCCAGCTGCGCGGGTTTCAGCTCCGTACGCCGGAGCACGCCCACCCGTCCGCAAGCATATGAAATGCTGGGTTGCGGCATTGCCGGACCTCCTTTCCGGTTCCGTAAGAACCGTTTGAGTGTTTTTGCATAAGGTTTTACGGCTCCCCAAACAGGACTTCGGCCACTTGCTGCTCCAGCCCGGCGCGCGCCTCTTCCAGAAGCGCGTCAAACGTGCAGCGTACTTCCGCGCCCTTGGCCGCGAGAATAATGCCCGCGCACCCCGCCCTTTTTTCGGGCGCAAGGGTCAGGCCGCCTTCTTTGCCCGCCTGTTGCAGGGCTTTATTGGCATCCGCCGTAAAGCCGTCGTCGAACCACTCCGCGCCCTCGGCGCCAATGATAAGCGTTTCGCCGCCGGCCGCGCATTGCTCGACCTGTTTCAAGAAGAATGCGCGCTTCTCTTTGTCGGGCGCCACAGCGAGCTTTTCGCCCGCCAGAGCAAACGCCTCGTCCATCAGGGTGCGCTTTTTCGCAAGCAGTTCCTTACGGTCGTCCAGCTCCGCCATTCTTTGCATCCGCTGTTCCATCGCGGCGCTGTCGCGCTCGGCCTGCGAAAGCATGGCCGCATGCATCCCCTCGAGTTTTTCACGGGATGCCGCCTTCAGCGCATCGGCTTTCACCTTAGCGTCTTCCAGCGTTTTTGCGGCCCCTGCCTTTGCGTCTTCTTCGATTTTTGCCAGAATGGCCTGTGCGTTCATTTGTCGCTCCTTACAGCTGAATGGCGTTAACAACCAGGAAGCTCACCAGCAGCGCGAGCACGGCGTAGGTTTCCACCATAACGCACATCGTGATGCCCTTGCCGCTCATTTCGGGGCGCTGGCCGGTCATGATCATGGCGGCGGCAGCAACTTTGCCCTGCTTGATACCGGAGAAGTAGCCCACCAGGCCGATCGGCAGGCAGCCCATCAAAATGCCAAGGCCCTGATACAGTTCCACAGCCTTCATGGCGCCGCCCAGAACGTTGGTGTTAATCAGCACGATAACCGCGATCAGAAATCCGTAGATACCCTGCGTGGCGGGAAGCAGCTGCAGCACGAGCAGTTTGCTGTTCACTTCGGGGTTTTCCGTGGATACGCCCGCAGAGGTCTCGCCGGCGATGCCGACGCCCGCGCTGGAGCCCATACCCGCGCCGATCACAGCGATCGCCGCGCCAAGAAGAGCCAAAACCTGACCGATAGACATAATGGAGTCCCTCCTACATTATAAATGGTGTTTGTTTTGGATTATCTTCACGTCAGGAGCGGCCTTCCGCTTCCGTAACGTAAATATACCGGTTGGTCTGCGTAAGGGGTTTGAACGGTTTTCCGCCGTCCTGGAAGAACTTGCCGAAGAACTCGATATACTGGAGGCGGCAGCTGTGCACATACGCGCCCAGCGTGTTGATGGCCAGGTTGAACAGATGGCCGCCCACAAAGAGCGCGGCACCCAGCACCCAGCCGACAACCCCCGCCGCAAAAACCTTTGCGACAAGAATATTGATAACCATGCCGATAACGCCGGTGGCAAGCCCCATGCCGAACAGACGCATATAGCTCAACAGGTCGCTGACCCAGCTGGTAACGCCGTACAGCGCGCCAAGCCCGCTGATGAGGCGCTTGAACGGATTTTTGCTTTTCTCCCGTCCGGCCGTTACCAGAACAATCGCCGCGCCGGCAAGGGCGATCCATTTGCCGATTTCCGGCATCACGATCATCAACCCAAGGCCGACCACCAGCATAAACCAGCTTAATTGATCGGCTACCGCGTCCAGCGGCTTGCCGTTTTTGATATTCATATATGCCGCCACGCCAAGACCGGTAAACAGGTGTACCGCGCCGAGCGCGATACATGCGGCCATTACAGGCAGGGCATTGTTCATCGGGTCAAATACCGTGGGCAGCGGGGAGAACCCAAACCAGCTGTTGTACATCGCGCCCCAGAAAACCGTTGCGATGCCACCCGCCGTCAGTATCCACAACAGCCGCTTCGTGCCCGGGCCGGGTTTAAGCGCCTTGATGAGCAGCGGCATTATAATCGCCATCATCAGGCCGTAGCCCGCATCGCTGATCATCATGCCCATAAAGTTGACAAAGAAGGGCATCATGATCGCGGTCGGGTCGAAGCTGCCGGGCGCGGGCAGCGAATAACCGGAAACGACCGATTCGAACGGCGTCATCACCGGCGCATTCTGCAGCACCACCGGCGGTTCTTCGCCAGGCTCGGGATCATAAAACGACAGCGCCACCGTAGGGGCGACTTTGGTAAGTTTCTTTTCAATCTT
>JAQUXV010000353.1 GCA_028692205.1 Eubacteriales bacterium | reverse complement strand
TGCGCCGATCAGCGTGCCGCCGACCGTGCCGATGCCGCCGTAAGCGGACGCGCCGCCGATGAAGCAGGCGCCGATGGCGTCCAGCTCGAAGTTGAGGCCCGTTACAGGGCTTGCGCTGTTAAGACGTGCGGCGAACACCAGGCCGGTGACGGCCGCCAGGAAGCCCATATCCACATAGGCGAAGAACAGCAGCCGGTTGGTATTGACGCCGGAAAGCCGTGCGGCTTTTTCATTGCCGCCCAACGCGTACAGGTGACGGCCGGCAACTGTTTTGGTGGTGAAGAAACTGTATACCACCAGCAATACGCCCAGAATCACCAATACCGTCGGAATGCCCTGATACTGCGCCAGCAGGGTGAAGAACCAGATCAGCACTACGGAGATGAGCACCAGTTTAATGGCCAACGCCAAAGGCGTCTCAGCATCATAGCCCTTGCGCTTGCGGGACGCGTTGCTGATAATCTGCACGATGCAGAAGATCAGCGCGATCGCGATGCCCGCAATCAGACAGACAATGTTGATGTTTGCCCCCAGCATGCTGACTCTGGCTCCTTTGGCGATAAAGCCGGTGGAGAACATCAGATAGTTGCTGGGGAAGGGCGCGAGAGTGAGGCCGTTGAGTACCAGCAGCGTAGCGCCGCGGAACACCAACATGCCCGACAGGGTTACAATAAATGCCGGTATACGAACATATGCGATCCAGAAGCCCTGCCACATTCCAACCAGAATACCAAGTACCAGGCACAGGAAGACGGAAACGTAAACGTTCCACTTCCACTCGATAATCATTTCGCCCGCAAAGGCGCTGACCAGGGCAACCACCGAACCGACTGAAAGGTCGATATTACCGCCCGTCAGGATACACAGCAACATACCAATGGCGAGGATGACCACATAGGCGTTCTGGAATACGATGTTGGATACGTTCATGGGCTTGAGCAGCCGGCCCTGGGTAACGATCTGGAAGAAGATGATGATCGCGACCAGAGCGAGAAGCAGGCTATACTGCTTTAAGTTGCTCCTGAACAGGCTTTTTGTTTTATTCATGCGCCGATCTCTCCCTTGCTGTCTTGCATGATGCACCCCATAATGCTCTCCTGGGAGGCGTCCTGAGCGTTGAGTTCTCCGATTATGTGCCCTTCGTTCATCACGTAGATGCGGTCGCACATTCCCAGAATTTCAGGCAGCTCGGAGGAAATCATCAATACCGCTTTCCCCTGCGCCACCAAATCATTGATGATTTGATAAATTTCATACTTAGCGCCCACGTCGATGCCGCGGGTGGGTTCATCCAGTAGCAGTACGTCGGGCTTGGCGAAGATCCATTTGCCCACCAGTACTTTCTGCTGGTTTCCGCCGGAAAGATTGGCGACAAGCTGTTCCACCGTCGGGGTTTTTACATTGAGCATTTCACGAAGATGCTTTGCTTTCTGCACTTCCAGATCTTTGTCCAGAATGCCCCGCTTGCTGATGAATGCCGGTCGTGCCAGCGTAAAATTATGCTTGATGCTGTCCGGAACGATCAGGCCGTTTCCCTTGCGGTCCTCGGTTACGTAGGACAGCCCTGCGGAAATTGCCTGAGAAACGTTGTGAAGCTCCAACGGCTCGCCGTCTTTATAAAGCTCGCCGGAGATGCGCGTGCCGTAAGCCTTGCCGAATACGGACATGGCCAACTCCGTGCGCCCGGCGCCGATCAGCCCCGCAACACCCACAACTTCGCCTTTGTGAACCGTCAGGGATACGTTGTCGACTACTTTCCTATCCGCATACAGGGGGTGGTAAACCGTCCAGTTTTTAATCTCCAGCGCAACATCGCCGATTTTGTGATCGCGGGGCGGGAAACGGCTGGTCATCTCACGGCCCACCATGCCTTTGATGATTCGGGCTTCGGTGATCTCGTCATGGCCTTTGATAAGCGTTTCGATGGTGTGGCCGTCCCGGATGATGGTGATCTTGTCGGCGCAGTATGCCAGTTCGTTGAGTTTGTGAGAAATCAGGATGCTGGTAATGCCGCGTTTTTTCTTGAAATCCAGCAAAAGGTCCAGCAGATTCTTCGCGTCACTTTCATTCAGCGAGGAAGTCGGCTCGTCAAGAATGAGCAGCTTCACATCCTTGGCCAGCGCCTTGGCAATTTCGACAAGCTGCTGCTTGCCCATGCCGATATCCTTGACCAGCGTGCGGGAATTTTCATGCAGGCCCACCATCGCCATAAACTCGTTGGCTTTCTGATAGGTGAGGTCCCAGTTTACGATGCCGCCCTTCTCCCGCTCGTTTCCCAGAAACATGTTTTCCGCGATGCTCAGATAGGGGACAAGCGCCAACTCCTGATGGATGATGACGATCCCCATGCGCTCGCTTTCCTTAATATCATGAAAACGGCACTCTTTCCCATGGAAAATGATGTCGCCATCATAACTGCCATAGGGATAGATGCCGCTAAGCACGTTCATCAACGTAGATTTTCCGGCGCCGTTCTCGCCGCAGATGGCGTGAATTTCGCCCTCTTCGACTTCTATATTCACTTGATCCAGCGCCTTGACGCCGGGAAACTCTTTAGTGATGTTGTGCATTTTCAGAATCGTATTGCCCAAATGACCTTCCTCCCGATTCTGCAAAAGGAGACGGACGAAGGATTCGTCCGTCTCCTGTCGTCAGTTGTTGGTTGGGAAACGACCAGGATTAGTCGGCCAACTGATCGGCGGTGTAGTAGCCGCTGTCGATGAGGAGTTCCTGATAGTTGGAAGCATCCGCGAACACCGGCGTGCACTCGTAGGTGGGAACCTGGATCATGCCGTTGTCATAATCGCTGGTGGTTTCGGGGGTCTTGCCGGAGAGGATATCGGTAACCATCTGCACGGTCTGGGCAGCCAGCGTGCGGGTATCCTTGAACACGGACATGGCCTGCAGGCCCTTGATCATGTTCTTGGTGTTGGCGATATCGCAGTCCTGACCGGTGATTACCGGGATGTTCTCGGTGGTGTAGCCGGCAGCAACCAGGCTGTTGGTTACGCCCAGCGCGGTGGAGTCGTTGGAGCACAGGCAGATATCCAGCGTCGTGCCGCCGGTGAGCGCGTCGGAATAGTAGGCGCTCAGGATGTTATCCATACGGGCCTGGGCGGTCTCGCTCTTCCAGGCGGGGGTAGCAACGGTTTCGAAATCCAGCTGGCCGCTCAGGCAAACCAGTTTGCCGCTGTCCAGATAGGGCTGCAGGGTGTCTTTCGCGCCGTTGAAGAACAGGTGAGCGTTATTGTCGTCGGCGGAACCGGCGGTGAACTCGATGGTGAAGGGGCCGGTTACGGCGTCGTTGCTCAGATCAAACTTGTCCACAACATACTGGCCCTGAATCTGGCCGACTTTGTAGTTGTTGAAGGTCGTGTAATAATCCACGGCTTCGGTGTCGGTCAGCAGACGGTCGTACGCGATCACGGGGATGCCGGCGTCCTTGGCGGTGGCAAGCACCGTGCCCAGCGCGCTGCCGTCGATGGAGGCGACAACCAGGATGTTGGCTTCGTTGGTGATCATGTTCTCAATCT
>JAQUXV010000352.1 GCA_028692205.1 Eubacteriales bacterium | reverse complement strand
CGGGAATAGGTTTCATTTTGCAAACCAAAGTTCAAATCTTGGAATGGTTTTTCTTTTCCATAGCCTGTTATAATGAACGCAACAAGGATCCCGCGGGTTTCAATGTAAAGAGAATAATGCTTGAGGAGGCAAACTGGATGAAACATGTACGCAGGTTTCTACTTCTGCTTACCGCCGTGGTAATGCTGTCCGGGCTGACCGGTATCGGCGCGCTGGCGGATGATCAGACCACGATTGAGATGTGGTATCACATCTCTCCGGATCAGGCAACCGTTTTGCTGCAGATGATCGACGAGTTCCAACAGCTCAATCCCGACATCAAGGTCGAAACGCAGTCCGTGGCGTTTGCGGAAATCAAAAAGCAGCTGTCCATCGGCGCGGCGGCCGACCAGCTGCCGGACGTGACCCTTTGCGACACGGTGGATAACGCATCCTTTGCCGCCATGGGCGTCGCCATGGACATTACCGACGAGGTCAACGCCTGGGGCGAGGCCGACAATTTCTTCGACGGCCCCCGCAACTCCGCGATCTATGAAGGCCGCTACTACGGCCTGCCCTATTACAGCAACTGCCTCGCCATTATGTACAATAAGGACATTCTGGACGAGATGGGCGTCGCTTACCCCACGTCGGACTGGACCTGGGACGATTTCAAACAGATTGTTGCCGAAACCACGACGGCGGATCATTACGGGCTGACCATGTCGCTGATCAAGTCCGAAGAAGGCACCTTCAACGTCATCCCCTTCATTTGGCAGGCGGGCGCCGACTGGAACGATCTGAACAGCGACGGCGCCAAAGAAGCCCTGACCATGATCAACGACTTCTACCAGAAAGGCTACATGAGCCGCGAGCTGATCTCCATGACACAGGCGGACATGAACGCCAGCCTGTTCTGCACGGGCAAGTCCGCCCTGATGGTTGCCGGCAGCTGGCTGAAAAAGAACATTGCCAACGAAAATCCCGATCTGAACTACGGCGTCGTTACCTTCCCGAACTATAAAAACGCGGCTTCCCCCATCGGCGGCGGCAACATCCTGATGATGAAGGACGACCATCGCGCCGCTTCCTGGAAGCTGATGGCTTTCCTGAGCAGCAAAGACAACTCCCGAAAATTCTCCGAATCCGCAGGCTATTTCTCCTCCCGCAAGGATTCTGTGGCCGAGTCCACCCTGTGGCTGGAAGATCCGGTGCTGAGCGTATACCTCAAGCAGCTGGAAGTTGCCCGCGCCCGCGGCCCGCATCCGCAGTGGCCCACCATCTCTTCCGCCATCCAGAACGCTTATCAGGATGTGCTTTCCGGCAGCGCGACCGTTGACGATGCGCTTGCCAAGGCTGCGGAAGATATCGCAAAGATTCAGTAATCCCCTTCTGCCCGATGCCGTTTCCCAGCCCTGTTATCCGCCACGGTCAGGCAACCGCGAGTGCCAAAACCGTTGGAAGCGCCGCAGGCTCACATGCGGCGCAGGGGCTGGGGGCGGCGCGGGTTCCGCCTTCGGACACAGGTTCGGGCGGCCTTCCCTTGGGCGGCGGATGGTAGCCAGTTCTTTCGCCGCCCGTTTTTTTCACCCTTTTTACGGTTCCACGCGTGTGCTTATACCATTGTAACCGGCATTTTGCCGCCGGGTATGCGCCGGAATGGGCTTGCGCCACACGCCATTCCAGGTCAGAGGAGGTCTTTTTGTGAAAGCGGGATATTTTTCGCGCAGGCGGTTGGTTTTTCTTGCGTTCGTGCTCCCCGGCGCGCTTTATATGACGGTGATGATCCTGCTGCCCATCGGGTACAACATTCTCATCAGTTTCAAAAATGTCGGCCTGATGAATTTTGCGCGCGGCGGTAGCGTATTTGTCGGGCTGGACACCTTTCGGGAAGTGTTTTCGGAAAAACTGCTCTACACCTCCATCAGCAACACCGTCGTGTTTACATTGCTGTGCCTTTTATTCCAGTTCCCCATCGGCCTGCTGCTGGCGATGTTTTTCGCCCGCAGGTTTCCCGGCGCGGCCGGGCTGCGCGGCATCAACGTGGTCGGCTGGATGATCCCCATGGTCGCGGTGGCGGGCATTTTCAAATACATGTTCAACGCCGATATTGGCATTATCAACCGCATGCTTTCAGCCTTAGGGCTTATCCGAGAACCGGTTCAGTGGCTGGCTTACGGCAACACCGCCATGGCCGCGGTGGTGATCGCCAACATTTGGAAAGGCGTTCCCTTCAACATGATTCTTCTGGCCACCGCCCTGACCACCTTGCCGGAAGACGTGTACGAATCCGCCGCCATCGACGGCGCCAACGCCGTGAAACGGTTTTTCTTCATCACGGTTCCGCTGCTGAAACCGGCGATGATTTCCGTGCTGACGCTGGGTTTCATCTATACGTTCAAGGTTTTCGACCTCGTTTATGTTATGACCGGCGGCGGCCCGGGAAGCACCACGGAGATGCTTTCCACGCTGGCCTACCGCTATTCGTTTTCGGAGTATAACTTTTCCCAGGGGGCGGCGGTTGCCAACGTCCTCTTCGTGCTGCTGATGCTGGTGGGCAGCGTATACATACACCTGACCAACCGCGAAAACGAGCAGGCTTGAAAAGGGGCGATCAGTATGAAACGAAAATTACCGGAAAAGCAACGCGGCCTGCTGATGTTGATCGCGGCCATTGTAATTACCATGGTGCTACTGTTTCCTTTGTATTGGATGCTGACCACTGCCGTGCGCACGCCCGGCGAGGCGTTCAGCAACCCGACCTTCTTCCCGCAGGAAATCAGCCTGGATGCTTTCCGCTTCACCGCGGAAAACGGCATTACGCTGGATGTGTTTTTCCTGAACAGCGTTATCGTATCGCTTGGGGCGACGCTGCTCACGGTTCTTCTGGCGGTGCCCGCTTCCTACGGGCTGGCGCGGTTTCGGAACTGGTGGGTTGGCTTTCTGCTGTTCATCTTCCTTGTCGCACAGATGATGCCGTCCTCACTGATTTTAACGCCGCTGTTTATCGCCTTCAGCAAGCTGGGGCTGATCAACAACCTGCTGGGCGTGATTCTGGCGGACGCGACGGTCACCATTCCCTTCGCGATCATCATCCTGCGCACATTCTTCAAGGACATCCCCAAGGAATTGGAAGAAGCGGCCACCATCGACGGCTGCGGCCCGTTTGCCACTTTTCTGCACATTATGGTGCCGGTCAGTTATCCCGGCATTGTCACCGCAACGGCTATGTCGCTTTTTATGGCATGGGGCGATATGGTGTTCAGCCTGACGTTCCTCAACAAGGACGCGCTTAAAACGCTTCCGCTGATCCTGTACAAGGCGATGGGCGAGCTGGGGGTGCGCTGGGAAGTGCTGATGGCCTACGCGACCATGGTTGTCGCGCCGATCGTGATTGTGTTTATCTTATTGCAGCGGCACATTGTCAGCGGGTTGACCGCCGGCGCGGTAAAAGGGTAACCGGATAACGGAGGAGGATGAACGATGGAAGATCATTTGGTTCAGCGTAACGAACTGGGCGAAATTATGCACGGTTTAACGGACGAGCGCGTTGT
>JAQUXV010000351.1 GCA_028692205.1 Eubacteriales bacterium | reverse complement strand
CTGACCATCCACTTTTGCATAATCTGGTCGCGCACGGTGGAAGCGGTCGCTTTATATAGCTGCTGGGTAGACGCGTTTTGCACGGTAACGCCGTAGTAACGCTGCAGTTTTCCAACAATGCTCTGCTTTATGCTCTCAACATCAAATTTCGTTGCCGGCATAAAAACCCTCCTTACTTCGAATGCTGTATTATAGCATGATTGGTAAGCGATTGGCAAACGTGTGCGCAAAGCGGGACCGTATGAAGGATCTGTTTTCGCACTACCTGTGTCTTTTGCGTACAGATGGATACAACGTGGTCTGTTCGAGCGAGTCCTTTGCGTTTCCGGGCTTCTAAACGGAGAAAATGAGAACTGACGACAAAATCCAGATGTTCAAGGAAACGGCATAGCAATGCGTGCCAAAATGGGTGGATGAAACACAGGAAAGAGGAAAGCACTCCACGGTGACATCGCTTCGGGAAGCGACAACCAAAGATATAATATAGAGTGTACAGAATGTTTCACGTGAAACACTCTGCTGTGGCCTGCACGGAAATTGTGGTTTACGGCATGTGCAAGGAGAGCCAAACCTGATAGCAGGTGTGAAGCGATCGATAAATGTATGTTGCCAAGCAAAACAAATGTGAGCGTGAAGTTGAGCATGCACCAGCGAAAGCACAAAATTGTTTCACGTGAAACACTAAGCATAAATGGATTAGTCGATAATATTACAATCTGAAGCAAGCGGAAAGACGAGATGCCTCATGCCTGACATCGGCAGAATTCGAAAGCCAGCGGAACAACCATTAAGTTTATAATAAAGGTTGAGGCAGAACATTGACACAAAAGTCTCGTCTGCCTCAATACGGCGCATGTGTTTCACGTGAAACATTTACAGCCAAACGCCTGCAATGGCTTGCCAAACGCGAGAATTTCGCGCTACAATAGGCAAAAGAGGTGAGCGCATGCAGTTTACAGAGGCCCAGTGGGCCGCGATACAGGCGACAAACCCCGCGGTACTGGTTTCCGCGGCGGCGGGCAGCGGCAAAACACGTGTGCTTATCGAGCATATCGTTCACCTGATTCGGGAACAGGGGTTATCCATCGACCGGATGCTGATCGTCACCTTTACGCGCGCGGCGGCGGCGGAAATGCGGGAACGGCTGCAGGATCGCCTTGCACAGGCGGCGACGGACGACCGCGCCATGCGTAAGCAGGCGGAACTGCTGGAGACGGCGCAAATCAGCACGCTTCACAGCTTCTGCCAGAAGCTGACCCGTGAGTATTTTCAGACGGTGGATATCGACCCGCAGGCAATGCTGGGCGACGAAACGATCTGCGCCAACCTACGCAGCCTCGCAAAGGCGGACGCCTTGGATACGCTGTACGAAAATGCGGCAAACGGTGATACGGACGCGAAAACCCTGACTGATAAGTTTGAAGAGGCGCAGATCGATGCGATGCTGTCCGACCTGTATCCTTTTCTGATGTCCCTGCCCGATCCTTTCGGGTGGATGGAGACATGCGCGGCGAAGCGGTATACGGATGCGGATTTATCCGTAGGCCTGATGGCGGAGACGCTGTTTGCCGATTGCGGCCTTCTGCTGTCCGGCGCACGGGAGCTTGCGGAGCACAGCCTTTTGCTTGGCGAACGGCCGCTTTGCCCGGATGCGTATCAAAAAACCATAAGGTCGGACCTGGAAGCCGTGCAGGCGCTTCACGAGTCGGCGGCAGGCGGCCTTCCCATGGTAATCGCCGCGGCGAACGCCTTCAAACTGGAAAGGCTGCCGACGGTGCGCGGGTTGGAAGGCGAGGAAGCCGCGATTCGCGACGAGTATAAGAAGAACCGGGACGAGATTAAAGCCCTCATCAAACAGGTGGCCGCACACCTGCCGCAGGACGCCCAAAAGGCGATTGGCCATATGAACGCGATGCAGCCTGCGCTTGTGGCGCTTGCCGGTACGGTAAAAGCGCTGGACGACAACTATGCCGCACGCAAGCGCGAGCGGAACCTGATCGACTATCACGATCTGGAACGGATGGCGCTTCGCATCCTCTCGGTGCCCGCCATTCGCGAAGAAGTATCCGCGCGCTTCGACGCTGTGTTTGTAGATGAGTATCAGGATATCAGTTCCGTGCAGGAGGCGATTTTGAACGCGCTCCGCCGGAATGTTTCACGTGAAACAGAGGGGCCGCGGCAGCGATATTTCTACGTTGGCGACGTGAAGCAGAGTATTTATCGTTTTCGTCAGGCCGATCCGACTTTGTTTATGCAAAAGGCTCGGGATTTTTTGCCGGAGGAAGGGGCGGAAAACCGCCGGATTACGCTGAATGCCAATTTTCGCTCGCGGGAGACGGTGCTTGCCGCGGTGAACCGGGTTTTTGAGCGCACTATGCGCGCGGATGTGACCGAAATCGATTACGACGACGAAGCGCGCCTGTATCCGGGCAACCCCAGCGCCGGCGATCCGCCGGTGACGCTGCATCTGTTCAACCGGCACGTAAAGGCGGACGAGCGGATCCGCCTGCAGGCGTACGCCATTGCGCGCGAGATTTGCAAACGGGTCGGAAAGCCGACAACCGACCGGGAAGGGAACCCGGCGGGAGTGCTGCGCTATCGCGATATTGCGGTTCTGGGGCCGAAGATGAAAGGCGTGTCCGAGGTGCTGCAGCGCGCGCTGGGCGAAATGGGGATTCCCGTGTATTGCGAGGATCAGGGTTCCGCCATGGAAAGCGAGGAGATTACGCAGGCGCTGAACCACCTGCGGCTGATGGATAACATCGCGGACGATCTGGCCTTGCTCGGTTGTCTGCGCGGGCCTGCCGTGGGTATGGACGAGCGCGATTTGGCCGAGATTCGCCTGCGCAAGCCGGACGGTTCCTATTTAAGCGCGGTGCGCGGCGCGGCAGCGGAAAACGACGCGCTGGGCGAGCGCTGCTCGCAGGCGCTGGCTATGCTTGCGCATGAGCGATTTTTGCTGATGGAGATGCCGCTGGACGAGTACCTGTGGGGATGGCTGAACCGTTCCGGTCTATACGCTTTTTACGGCTGCCAGAACGGCGGCGCGCTCAGACAGGCAAACCTGCGAATGCTCTGCCAGAAGGCGGGCGAACATGTAAAGCGTCGCGGCGGGGGTTTGCACGATTTTCTGGGCGGCGTCGAAGCAAAAACCACGGAGCATGATAAGGCGAGCCCCACGGTGCTGAGCCCCTGGGAAGACGTGGTTCGCGTGATGACCATTCACAAATCCAAGGGGCTGGAATTTCCGCTCGTTTTCGTCATGGGGCTGGAGGAATCGTTTCAGCGCAGAAACGGGTCGTCGCTTGCGCTGCATCCGCGGTTGGGGGTTGCCCTGCCGTACATCAACGAAGAGGCTCGCACGCGGGATGATACGCTGCTCAAGGCCGCCATTGACCTGCGCGCCAAAGCGGAGGAACGCGCCGAACGCGCGCGCCTGCTCTATGTCGCCATGACCCGTGCGCGGGAGGAACTGATCCTGCTGGGCTGCGGCGAACGCCTGCTGCCCGAAGAACTGGTAAACGGCGGCGAGCGCCCG
>JAQUXV010000350.1 GCA_028692205.1 Eubacteriales bacterium | reverse complement strand
TTGGTGGAGCATAGGAGACTCGAACTCCTGACCCCAACACTGCCAGTGTTGTGCGCTACCAACTGCGCTAATGCCCCGCAACAGATGAAAATATACCATAGAATTCTTTTCTTGTAAAGAGGAATCGGAACAAAAAAAGCGATTTCACGCGCAATTTGTGTCTCCATCCATATAATATCATCTGTTTTACCGGCTTTCACGGAGAGGCGCTTCAGGTATCTACCACATCGTTTTCGCCCGCTATAAAGCGGTGTAAACCATTCATGTCCGTTCTTTTTGTCGCCAATAAAGCATTGTGTTTCCTTGAATTTTAAGGGTGCATTTCGCATTGTATTTTCTTTTCTCACGCTCCATGCCTTTCTGTTCCAATATACGCGCGTGGGCGTCGACCTGAAAACCACCGGCGCGGGCGAGAAGGCGGCTCAGTTTTCCGGCGTGCGCACCGATCTGGTTAAGGTGATGGCTTTCGTTTCGGCGGGCGCTATCACCGGCGTCGCCGCGTTCGTGAACGTGGTCAAGGTCGGCTCCATCACCGCCACGGCAGGCAACCAGTTTGAAACCCAAATCCTGATCGCGCTGGTGTTGGGCGGGCTGCCCATTTCCGGCGGCGCAAAGGTGCGGTTTTCCAACATTATCATCGGCACGCTGATCTCGCTGATCCTGAACAACGGGCTGGTGATGCTGGGGTTGGATACGGCGCTCCAGCAGTTGATCAAGGGCCTCATCTTCCTCGCGGTCGTCGCGCTGACCATCGACCGCAAAGCGCTGCAGGTAATCAAGTAACACCGTATAACAGGTTCCGGCCGGCCTCCTGCGCAAACGCGCCGGGGGCCGGTTTTCGCTTTGTAACAGCGGCGGTTTCCCGTTGTGCTTGCCTCAAAGCGTACGGAACGGTATAATACTATATCAAAGCCTGATCCCATCAGCCTTCGGTTGAAGGCTTAACGGTTCGGAAATCCGGTGCGAGCCTACCCATTCGTATGCCGTCGGCGGTATAACCACCCGGCAGGTTCCGCACCTTCAGGCTTTGCGATCGTACCATCCACCAAATCAAATTGGGAGGCCGCCGAATGGAACCGAAGAAACGCGCCGCGCTTTCGGCAAACCTGTGCAACGCATCCATGCTCGCCTATATGACCTGGCTATTGCTGCCCACCGTACAGGCGGGGCTGCACGCGGTTACCGGCGCGCTCACCATCGCCGTTTTTGGCGCGGGGGTGCTGCTGGACGGCGAAACCCTGCCCAAACGCTGGAAATCTTTCCTGCCGCGCGTGCTGATGGCCGCGATGCTGCCGCTGATCCTGCTATTGTTTCTGGAACGGGGCGGCGGGCAGACGGCGGGCTATCTGGCCCAGCAGGGGATGTTCTGGTTCCCGCTGCTTTGGTGCGCCTATGCGCGCGAGCGGGAGGACGGCCGTCTGTACCGGTTCGTGAAACCGCTGTTCCTGCTGCTGCTGATCGTAACCACCTGCACTACCATCGGCTGGCTGGTTCAGGGCATGCTCCGCGGCGACAGGGTGTACGCCTATTCCCGCTCGCTGGGCTACGGCGGGCCAAACCGCGAGGCTTACCTGCGGGAATTGATGCTGCGCAACATCGGCGGGTACGATTTCATCTACGCGAGCGTGCTGCTGCTGCCGGTTACCTTCTATTATCTGCTGGTTTCGCACGGCTGGAAAAAAGCTGCCTTTATAACCGCCTACTGCCTGCAGCTCGCGATGATCGGCCTTTCCCAATACACCTACGCCATTCTGTTCGCCCTGGCGGTTACGGGCGTCGAGCTTTTCGCACTCCTTTTGCGAGCCATTTTTAAAAAATTGTCGGTCGGGGCGTCGCTGTGGATCACGCTGCCGGTGTTTGCCGCCCTCTGGCTGCTGCGCGTTCCCTTGGTGAACTGGGCGGCCTCGCTGGCCGCGGGCTTCGGGTTTGAGAACGCCGCCTACAGTTTGAACCAATTGCTGACGCTGCTTTCCGGCGGCGCGGTGGACGCGGGTTCCCGGCTGGATGCCTATGCCCTCGCCCTGAACGGCTTTGCCGCCTCGCCGCTGGTTGGTTCCATCTTCAGCGGCGTCAAATCGCTGGGAATGCACAGCGATCTGTTGGATCTGCTTTCCGGCCTTGGGCTGGTCGGCACGGCAGCGTTCGCGCTGGGCGCTTGGATCATCGGGCGCGGTTCCATGAAGGGCGTGCAAAAAAGCCCCGCGTACCCCCACATTCTGTTGCAGGGGGCCGTTTTGCTGGCCTGCCTTCTGCTGGGAACCGTATTTTATTCCCGGGAGATTCCTCTGGTCGTCTGCCTGAGCGTCACTCTTCTGCTTCCGCGTAAAGAAACCGGTGCGATTTCCCAGTAGGACGGTATTGTAACGCTTTGGCAAATGAACTATAATAATCTATAAGTGTAAATTTTGCGTTAAGCGGAAAGGCGGTCAACCCTCATGAGATGCCAGTATTGCGGTTATCTGGATTCGCGCGTTATCGACAGCCGACCCACGGAGGAAGGCACCAGCATCCGCAGGCGGCGGGAGTGCATGCGTTGCGGCCGTCGTTTTACCACCTACGAAAAAATTGAGACCGCCGTCATTATGGTGATAAAAAAAGATATGCGCCGCGAGCCCTTCAGCCCCGAAAAGATCAAGAAGGGCCTGATCCACGCGTGCCAGAAGCGCCCCATCAGCATGAAGGATATCGACGCCATCGAAGAAAAAGTGGAGAAAGCGGTTTACAGCAGCGGGGAAAGCGAGTTCAGCAGCCGCCGTATCGGCGAACTGGTCATGGAGGAGCTGAAGAAGCTGGACGAAGTCGCCTATGTCCGCTTTGCCAGCGTATACCGCCAGTTTACGGACGTCAGCAGCTTCATGGACGAGTTAAACAAGCTGGTCAGCGAAAACAAACAGCGGTCGGAAAGCAAAGAGAGCGATTGATTTTTAATCCGACAGTTGCCCCATTGAACAGGTTTTTTACGAAGATAACCATCTTTTCGGTTCCTGCCGGAAGAAGCGCGCCCCGCGATTGATAACGGGGCGCGCGGTCTTTATCCCCCGAAAAGGGACTTTTTGTATTCCAACGGCGGTTGTGCTATACTTTTCGAGGATAACGACACCACGGAAGGGAGGGTCTCCATGACCGGACAGCCAAAATCCGTTCTTTTGGTGGATGGCCACAGCCTCATCCACCGCGCTTTTCACGCGCTGCCGCTGCTGAGCACAGGCGAATATTACACCAACGCAGTGCAGGGGTTTTTTGCCATGCTCTTCAAGGCGATCACGGACTATCATCCCGAGGCGCTCTGCGTCATGTTCGACATGCACGCCCCCACTTTCCGCCATAAAATGTTCGACGATTACAAGGCGGGCCGCAAACCGACGCCGGAAGAGCTGCGCCCCCAGTTTCCCATCGTGCGGGAAATCCTGACCGCGATGGACGTGCCCATTTGCGAAATGGAGGGCTACGAGGCGGACGATCTGCTGGGCACCGCCGCGAAGCTCGCCAACGAACGCGGCGTGCATGCCTATATTCTCACCGGCGACCGGGACAGCCT
>JAQUXV010000349.1 GCA_028692205.1 Eubacteriales bacterium | reverse complement strand
TCAAAGGTGAGGTGGCTGCCGTCGATCATCACGCTGGTGAAACCGCCGTCGATGCAGCTTTTGCAGGTTTCAAAATCGGGGCCGTGATCCAGATGAACCACGATGGGCAAATCGGTCTCCACCAGCGCCGCCTCGATCATCTTCATCAGATAGGTGTGATTGGCGTATTTACGCGCGCCCTTGCTGACCTGTAAAATCAGCGGCGCGTTTTCCAGCTTGCCCGCCTCGGTAATCCCCTGGATGATTTCCATATTGTTGACGTTGAAAGCGCCGATCGCATAGCCGCCTTCGTACGCCTTTTTGAACATCTCCTGTGTGTTGACCAACGGCATGACGGATGACCTCCTCTATATGATATCGGTTCATTATAGCAAATCCGGGGCCGCTTGGCTAGTGCCGCGGGCGGGGAATCGCGCAGGGAACGGCTGTAAATTTTAGGCGGCGCTCTCGCGTGGGGTGACAAACTGTGCTATACTGTTTCCGATCCATCGCGTAAAGGAGTTGTTCGCGCTTGGTTAAACGCGCTTTTATTTTAATTGTTTGCCTTATGCTGCTGATACCGGCGGCTTTTGCCGAGGAAGTAACGGGTTCCGATTCGACCGCTGAAGCAACCGTGGTTGAAGATTATGTGGAAGAAGACGCCATGAGCGAAACAGTGGGCAAGGCCGACCAGGACCTGCCCAGCATCGAGGGGCTTACGGCGTTGTACACCACCCAGATTAAGCTGATGACCGCTTCGGGCACCGCCGCCACCATGCGCGCCAAACAGGATGACGAAAGCCAGGCGCTGGACGTGATCGGCAAGGGCGAAGTGATTACCATCTACAAGGTTTACCCCGCGTGGGTGCTGGCGGAATACGACGGCAACGTGGGCTTTGTGAAGCGCACCTGCATTGATGAAAACTGCACCACGCTGAACCCCGAAACCACCCCGCCCTACGGCGTGATGATGATGAGCTATGTCGCCACCACCACGGACGTGGCGCCCATCCACACCGACCCGGACAACAGCAGCGAAGTTTTCCCCATCGTTGTGGGTAAAGGCAGCAAAGTCGCGATTATCGAATTTACCGACGGGTTTGCCAAGGTGCTGTATTGGCGCAGTTACGGCTATATCGATGCGACGCTGTTGACCGACCTGGTGGTGGTGTCGCCTACCGACGAACCCATGAGCGCGGATACGCCCATTTCGGCGTTCAGCTCTTTCTTTAAGTACAACAATGGGTCGGAGATGAACGACGGGCGCGTGAAGAACATCGTTCGCTCCTGCGAACTGATGACGCGGATTATGCAGCCCGGCGAACAGCTGGATTTTAACGCGCAGATCGGCCCGTATAAGAAGGCGAACGGGTATTTCCCCGCGCCGGTGCTGATCGACGGCGGCAGCCAGCCGGGCTACGGCGGCGGCACCTGCCAGAGCAGTTCCACCCTGTACAACACCGTGCGGCAGCTGCCGGGCATTACCGTTTTGTACCGTCGTCCGCACGGGCCGGGCTGCGCGCGGTACCTGCCCATGCATCAGGATGCGGCGGTGGGTAACGACAGCCTGAACTTTATTTTTAGAAACGATTACGATTTTCCCATCCGTATCCTTGCCGAAAGCTCCGGCGAGGGCGTGATTACCATCCAGATTTTCAAGGGGGAAGAATAACGCCCTGGTTTACGAAATCCTTACAATCCTGTTTCTGGGAATACGGCGCGCTTCCGGCCCGGTGCAAGAACACCGGACCGCGGGCGCGTTTTGCTTATGTAAAATCCGCCGCGGATTACCGCCGGAGGATTTACACGGGTTTAACGATTTGAAAAGCGTTCGCTTACGAAGCCCTGTTATTCTTTCCTTGATATCAGGAAAGGAAGTAAAGAGAATGAAAAGGATTCTGGCATTCCTATGTGCGCTCGCGCTGATGCTTGCGCTCATCCCCGCCGTGGGACTGGCGGAGGAAACCACCGTAACCCCCAAGTACGTGTTTATGTTCATCGGCGACGGCATGGGCAACCCGCAGGTGACGGCCACGCAGTACTACGAAGGCGCCGTTGCCAACCCCGATGCGACGACTCCCGTGCCTGCGGAACTCTCCTTCACCCAATTTGCCAATCTTGGGCTGATGACCACTTACGACGCGTCTTCCTTCTGCCCGGACAGCGCTTCCACCGCCACGGCGATGGCTTCCGGTAACAAAACGCTTTCCGGCGTACTGAACTACAACATTGATAAAACCGAAAGCTTTAAGCTCCTCACCGAGTATGCCAAAGAAGCCGGCAAGAAGGTGGGCGTTATCACCAGCGTATCGCTGAACCACGCCACCCCCGCCGCGTACTACGCGAAATCCGAAAGCCGCAACTCGTACTACGATATCGGCGTTCAGGCGTTAACCGGCACCACGCTGGATTACCTTGCCGGCGGCGGATTCCACCATCCCGACGGCGACGATAAGGCCGCGCCGCAGGAAAACCTGTATCAGGTTGCCGCGGAAAACGGCTGGAACTATGTAAACAGCAACGACACAATTCGCGCCCTGAGCGCCGACTCCGGCCGCGTGCTGGCTGTGAACCCCGACCTGCAGGATTCCGACGCCATGACCTACGAAATCGACCGTCAGCGCCGCGTGGCTGCGGGCGAGGATGTTCTTTCGCTGGCGGACTTCGTATCGGCCGGTATCAACGTGATGGATAACGACAACGGCTTCTTCATGATGTGCGAAGGCGGCAAGATCGACTGGTCCTGCCACGGCAACGATGCCGCTACCAGCATCTATGACACCATCGCCTTCTCCGACGCCGTACAGGTCGCCGTCGACTTTGCCGCCGAGCACCCGGACGAGACGCTGATCATCGTGACCGCCGACCATGAAACGGGCGGCATGACCATTGGCTTTGCCACCACCGCGTACGATACGCACTTCAACTACCTTGAGAACCAGACCACCTCTTTCACCGATTTTGATAAGGTGGTAGAAGACCTGCGCGCCAATAACGGCACCTTCGACGATGCGCTGGCCGCCATTCAGCAGTACTACGGCCTCACCACCGAAGCGGGCCAGGCGCTCAGCCTTACCGCCGACGAGATCGCCAGCCTTCAGGCCGCCTACGACATGAGCATGCTTACTGCGGACGAGCGCCCCGCCAAGGACAGCGAAGCCTATGCGGAGTTCGCGCTTCTCTACGGCGGTTACGAGCCGCTGAGCATGGCCGTAAGCCACATTGAAAACAACAAGGCCGGCCTTAGCTACACCTCCTACTCCCACACCGGCCTGCAGGTGCCCGTGTACGCGCAGGGCGTGAATGCGGACCTGTTCGACGGCCTGTATGACAACACCGCCGTATTCACCAAAACCATGGCGGCGATGGGACTGGCCCAGTAACATCTATCACCCGGTCAATACGGGGCTGCCCGCAGGGGCAGCCCCACTTTGCTTAGAGAGGGACGCTATGAAAAAGAAACGAAAAAGCCTCATTTTCAGCGCTGTAATGATCGTGGTCTGCGTATTGCTGTGCCTGCTGCCCAATACGCATTCCAACGAATACTCCGCCATACCGCGGGA
>JAQUXV010000348.1 GCA_028692205.1 Eubacteriales bacterium | reverse complement strand
ATGCGTCCGCCTTCGGCAGCGACAGCCGAATGGCGCTCACCTCCTCCATGGAAGCGCCCACCAGCGGATTGATCGCCGACAGCGAGGAGCGCGACCACGGCGAATGCGCGTACTATCCCGTGGTTGCACTGGTTGGCGATACCGGCATTGCCGCTGACACCCAGATGCTCCTGTGGCACGCGTACACGTGGCTCTGGTTTATGGCAGGCATTTCCGCCCTGTGGTTAATTGTGCGCCGCCTTGGCTTGTCTCGGCTGCTCAGCAGCGTTACGGCGCTGTTTCTGGCTTTATCGCCGCGCATGTTCGCGCAGGGACATTACAATAATAAAGATATTATCCTGCTGTCGCTGACGCTTTTGACGTTGTGGCTTGCCTTGCGGCTGATGGAGAACCCCGGGCTGCTCCGGGCGCTGCTTTTTTCGTTGGCGGGTGCGGCTGCGACGAACACGAAAATTATCGGGCTGTATATTTGGGGGCTTTGCGCGCTTTTTGTGCTGATATGGCAGGTGTGTCACCATAAGATGACGGCCCGCGTTTGGGGCATTGCGCTGGTTACGCTGCTCAGCTACGTGGGTTTTTATGCGCTGCTCACCCCGGCGCTGTGGGCCGATCCACAAGGCTACGTCTTATACACGCTGGGCAACGCCGCCAGCTTTTCGCGCTGGCAAAACTATGTGCTTTTCCGCGGCGTTCGATACCACCTGAAAACCACTTCGCTTCCCCGTTACTATCTGCCCTATATGATGCTGGTTACCACTCCGATGTGGATCCTCGCCCTGATCGCCGCGGGGCAATTGCTTGCCGTTGACCGTTTCAGGCGTGAAAAAGCGCGCCTGTTCGACAACGCCGATTCGGCGGCGCTGCTGCTATGCACACTGCTCTGGCTGGGCCCCTTCCTGTACGTTGTGCTTGGACACCCGACAATGTATAACGGCTGGCGGCATTTTTATTTCCTTTACGGGCCGCTGCTGGTGCTGGCAGCCTATGGCGTTCACCGCATCGGGCAAAAGCTTTCGGCGCTGCCTTCGCGCCTTCCCGCCCGAATCGGCGCCGGGCTTTTAGCGCTGTGCATGGCGTTTACCGGCGGACAGATGGTACTGACGCACCCTTATCAGTATGCCTATTACAACGTATTGATTTCCGGGCGCGACCTTCCCGAATATCTGGAGCTGGACTACTGGAACGTTTCCGTGCTACAAACGCTGCGCTCGCTGCTGGCCCGGTTGGACAGCGAACAGGCCGTTACTATCGCGGGCGCTGAGCTTTGGTCGCAGATTGGGCTGGAGCAGAACTGGAAGCTGCTCTCGCTGGAGGAGCAGGCGCGCCTCGTGGTGCTTAGCGACGCGTCGCAGGCCGAGTATCTCCTCTCCAACCGAACCTACGCGGCGCTGAACGATGGGTGGCAACTAACTATAAACATGCAGCCCATCATAGAAATACAGAGTCTCGGCACGCCGCTTTGTACCGTTTACGCGCAGACCGTAAAGGGGGCAGACGGCACATGACAAAGACTCACCGCAACGGACAAACCTTGCTGGTCGCTATGTTTTTTGTGCTTCTAACATTGATCGGCCTTTTCACCGCCACTGATTACGGCCTGCCGTGCGACGAGCCTGCCGAGCAGGTAATATTGCGGGAAAACCTGAAGGAATATGCCTTCCACTTTCTTGGCGAAAACAGTAACGCCGTGCGCTATTACGATGCACTCGGTATCCAGCGCATATCGGAAAGTATTGAACGTGATCACGGTCAGGCCGCGTATTATCCGGCGGCTCCGCTGCTTCAAATGGACGACGCCTCCGCCATGACCACATTGTGGCACGCCTATACATGGCTCTGGTTCATGGTCGGCGTGTTCGCGTTATACCGGCTGGCGCGGGCTATGGGGCTTTCCCGCACAGTTGCCTGCGCAACAGCGTTATTGCTGTACCTGTCGCCCCGCTTTTTTGCGGAGGGCCATTACAACAACAAGGATGTCGTGCTGCTGTCGCTGGTGCTTTGCACACTGGCCTCAGGCGCGCGCTTCCTGCGAAAACCCACATTTCCCCGCGCGCTGGTGTTCGCGCTGGCGGGTGCGCTGGCAACCAACACCAAAATCATCGGCGTTCTCCCCTGGGGGTTGATGGGGCTTGCAACGCTGTTCAGCCTGCTTGCCCGCCACGAGCTTACCCGCAGGCGTCTGGCGGCAGGGTTAACCGCCATCGGCGCTTTTCTTGTCTTTTACGCGGCTCTTACACCCGCCCTGTGGGCCGATCCGCTGGGTTATTTCCCCTATGTGCTTTCCAATGCTTCCTCGTTCTCCCGCTGGACGGGCGTGGTGCTATTTGACGGCACATACTACAACCCGACGCGCGGGTTGCCGCTGCCCCGCACCTACCTGCCCAAAATGATCGCCTACACCATGCCGATCGCGTTTCTGGCACTGGCGGTTATCGGGCAAATCCGTGCGGCGGTTCTCTGGTTTCGCAAGGATGAACGCCGGCCGCTCATGGTGGTTCTTACGCTGCTTTGGCTGCTGCCCCTCGCCTATGTGGTATGGGCCCGTCCCCTTCTGTATAACGGCTGGCGGCATTTCTATTTTCTTTACGCGCCCATCGCGGCGTTGGGCGGGCTGGGGATGGATGCGCTCCGGTCGCTGGTGCGGAAGAACCGCGCGTTAAAAACCTCCTTCACGGCAGCGATTGCGGCGGTTTTCCTCTGGCAGGGCGCGGGCATTGCCATGAACCATCCCTATCAATTCGCCTATTACAACCTGTTGGCGAAAAACGTGCAGACAAGCTATGAATTGGATTATTGGGACGTAAGCACCGTAAACGCCATGCGGCGGCTGTGTGCAGGCGCCGAACGGAATCAATCTTTGCCCCTCATGCTCGGCAGCCGGGATGACATGAGCTGGTTCGGTGTGGAGCATGGTTATGCCGTGCTGGCCGAAGCCGAACAGGCCGAGCTGACCATAACCTCCGACGCCGACGCCCCCTATTTGTTCTACAACACGACATATGCAGGCATTTACGGCGTAGAGCCGCCGCAGGGATACCACGCGCTGTTTTCACTACACAGTTACGGAAACGTGCTTTGCACGGTATACGAGCGGGAAACGGCAGAGTAGGCCGTTCTTTTCTTCCGGCGCGAGATGCCTGCCGCGTCATTTAAGGTCGATATGCGTAAAGGCTCCGGTACCTCACTATTCGTGGGGTACCGGAGCCTTTGTAATGCTGTGCTTTGGCAAACGTTCTCTGAAACCCTTTGCAGAGATCGGAGCATGGCGGCTTCTCCTGCATTGAATAACGTTTTCTTTTGCAATCGCCTGAATGGTTTTGAAAGTCCCGATATTCGAAAAGCGCTTCAACCATCGTTTACCCGGCAGAGGAGCTTGCCGCCGCCTTCAGGGCGGCGGTTGACGCTTCATCCGCTTTGCAGGCTCGTTAGCGCAGTTTCCAGGCCAAATCCTTTACGAACAGCTCATCCTCCAGCTTTTCGGGCGTGGTATCCTTGCCGATATGTACGTACTCAATCTGCATCATGTTCGCCCACTCGCGCATCTGTTCCGCCGTAACGT
>JAQUXV010000347.1 GCA_028692205.1 Eubacteriales bacterium | reverse complement strand
AAATGAACGGTTCCATCGACAAGAAATTCGTTCTTCCCTCCGAAAGTGAGTTGCCGGATACCTATACCGAAGCCTACGTATACTTTATCATATACGGCGCAGGCATCTACGAGGATGACGCGCATCCGGTCAGTACGATTACTGATCCCCACAAAATCAACCTGACGCTTGACGGCGCGATCATCACGGATTCCTCCGGTGATATCATCCCCTACACCTCGCTTCAGGCTCCGGTTGATGATACAGGCGACACTGGAGATACAAGTGACACAGGGGATACCAGCGATACCGGGGATACCAGCGATACTGGCGATACCGAGCCGGTTACCTACAGCGTGGATTTCAGCTATTCCACCGAAACGCTCGCTGTGGGTACAACCATTACGGCTGTGGCAAGCGTCGCCGACGGTATCGCGGGCTATACCTGGTACCTGAACGACACGGGGCTTACCGATAACACAGGTTCCAGCTATGTTGTCACTCAGGATGATCTGGATAACAGCCGAGTGCTGCGAGTTGTCGTTTCCTATGAGGATGGCGTCAACACCGCTTCGACCTCTGCATCGCTTGAAGCGCCTGCTTCCGAACCCTCGGGTGAAGAACCCACAGGCGAAGAACCCACCGGGGACACCACGGGGGATACCACGGGGGATACCACGGGGGACACCACCGGCGATACGACGGGAGAAACGGCCGATGAAACCCCCACCTATTCCGACAGTGATTATCAGGTGTATTTCACCTATTCCCCCTCCCCGGTTGAAGCGGGTACTATCGTCACGGCGGTTCCTTACGTAACCGAAGGCATATCGAACTATACGTGGTACTTGAATGATATCGCCATTCCCGATTATTCCCTTTCGTATTACACGGTAACGCAAAGCGATCTGGATTCTTCCAGCGTGCTGAAGCTGATCGTTTCGTATCTCGACGGCGTGCATACGGCGCAATGGTCCGATACGTTATATGCGACCGACACAGGCTCGTTGGACGGAACGTCGGATACCACAGACGGCAGTACTGATGGAAGTACGGACGGCGGCGAACCGACGGACGGCTCCGATACGCCCGCTGCTTAATCCAGCGTGTAAAACAGGAAGCCCGCGCCATTTGGCGCGGGCTTCCTTCTTTAGAATTACATGTTTAGTTTATCATGCTTCCGGGGATTTTTTCAGGCCGTACAGCAATCGCATGGCTTCATAGCCGTCAGCCAAAAGCTGCTCCACTAATTCGAAATCCTTATTCCAGTATCGGGTGGCGATCATCGAAGCCAAACCGTGCGTATAGATCCATAAACGCTGGTGGAACTGCTTGGCTTTTTCACGCGATAATCCCGTTTTTTGCATAACGGTATCAATAACGAAAGCCATGGTTTTGGCTTCGCGCTCTTTGGCGACCGCATCATTCGTACGGTCGCACATCAGCAGTAATTTAAACAGTTCCGGCTCTTCCCGCGCAAACTGTATATAGGCAATCCCAATCCCCATGTACGGGCGCTTGGCGTTCATGCCTGCGCTGGTAAGCGATAAGCAGTACATATCCATGCCCATTCGGACAACTTCACTCTTTATTTCGTCCATGGTGTTAAACGCCCGAAATATCGGCTGGGTAGAGCAGCCAAGTTCCCTCGCAATCGCCCTTGCGTTTACGGCGTCAAGACCATTTTCGCGCGTAATTTTGAAAGCGGCATGTAGTATATCAGCCTTACTGAAGCGAATTTTCGGCGGCATGGGTACGTCCTCCTTTATTTTTTTATCAACGTTCTATAACGCTTGATATTTTAACAGCGCAATACGTTGTTGTCAAATGCGAAAATGTATTTTTCAGTCAATATGCGTTGTGATTCCGCTTCCAGCCAGCTATGATGGCAATAGTCGCGGGCGCTGCTTTATAGCACTTCAGGGAGGAATTTTTATGAACGTTTTGTCCGTAGCCGGGCTTTCCAAGCACTATCCAGGCTTTTCTCTGGGCAATGTCGGCTTCACTGTGGAGCAGGGCGAGATTATGGGGTTCATCGGGCGAAACGGCGCGGGAAAAACCACCACCCTCAAATTGCTATTAAACATTGTGCATCCCGACGCAGGGGAGGTTTCTTTCTTTGGGCTGCCGTTTCAGGAGCACGAGTTGGAAATCAAACGTCGCATCGGCTTTGTTTCCGGCGGCGTGGATTATTACATCCACAAAAAACTGCGCCTCATCAGCAGCGTGGCGCGTTCCTTCTACCCCAACTGGGATGAGGCCTCTTATCAGGGCTATCTTTCCGCGTTCGGCCTCGACGAGCATAAGACCCCCGCTCAGCTTTCCGCAGGAATGAAAGTAAAATATAATCTTGCGATTGCGCTTTCCCACCATGCGGAATTGCTGATACTGGACGAACCAACCAGCGGTCTGGACCCGGTAAGCCGCGAAGATCTGCTGGACGTTTTCATCGGGCTTGCGAAAGAGGGCGTTAGTATTCTCTTCTCCACCCATATTACCAGCGATCTGGACAAATGTGCCGATCGTATCACCTACATCCATAACGGACTGATCCTCGCAAGCGAGTCGTTGGCTGCCTATGTTGGCCGCTACCGTTCGCTCGCTTTATCGGAAGATCAGCTTACCGATTCTGTCCGCTCCAAACTGATCGGCCTGAAACCCGCAAAGCGTGGCTATACAGCCATTGCTATGGAAGAAGATGCAAAATCGATCGGTCTGAGCAGCGCTCCCGCCGATCTTGAAACCGTTATGGTGCATATGGAGAAGGAGTTGGGCAAATGAAAAATCTGCTTACAAAGGAAATGCGTTTGGCAACACACCCCACGAATATTATTTTTCTTTCGCTTTCCACCATGCTGCTCATCCCGAATTATCCGTACTACGTCATCTTTTTCTATACGACGCTCGGCATTTTCTTTCTCTGCCTGCTGGGACGCGAGAATCACGATATTGATTTTTCCCTTGCCCTTCCCGTCCGTAAGGCGCAGATTGTTGAAGCCCGAATTGGTTATGCTGTCATGATTGAGACGGTTCAAGCGTTGCTATGTATTCCTTTCGCTATTCTGCGCTCGCATCTTTCGCCCACGCCCAATGAGGTCGGCATGGATGCGAACATCGCCCTCTTCGGCCTATCCTTTCTGATGATGGGGCTTTTTAACCTGCTGTTCTTCCCCGCCTATTATCGTGCCCCGGCCAAAGTTGGCAAAGCCTATGTTTTCAGCAGTATTGTCATTTTCCTCTATATCGGCGTTGCCGAAACCGCCGCCCATGCCGTGCCTTTTTTTCGGGATCGGCTGGATACGCCGGACCCGCAATTTCTGCCGGAAAAGCTGCTTGTTCTTGGGGTGGGGCTGGCAGCATATATTCTGTTCACCTGGGCTGCCTGCCGCATTTCTGCGAAAAGGTTCATCGCGTTGGATCTGTAACTTCGCCCACTGCCCCGTTCGTCTTCAGCCGTCCGAAACGGCTTAACAGGTAACGATTGTTTCGCGGCTGTCGCTTTTCACAGCCGCTTTCTTGTGGTATACTCACATGGTAATATCGGTAGGATATTGCGCGAGAGGAGCAAGCCGTATGTATATCGAAAAGCGCTATATCAAACG
>JAQUXV010000346.1 GCA_028692205.1 Eubacteriales bacterium | reverse complement strand
AAAACCTATCCGCAGATTGTGTTTGTGAACCTCAGCCGCAATTTCGGCCAGCACAGCGCCATCATGGCCGGTTTCGCCCGCGCGCGCGGCGAGATCATCATCTGTCTGGACGACGACGGGCAAACGCCCGCCAACGAGTGCTTCAAGCTGATCGACAAAGTTCGCGAGGGCTACGACATTGTTTATGCCGAATACCCCAAGCGCCGGCAGAATTTTTTCCGCAATGTGGGCAGCCGTTTCAACGCAGCCTGCAACCACTATTTTTACGGCCAGCCCCGCAGCCTGAACGTGAACAGCTATTTTGCCTGCCAGCGCTTCGTGGTGGATACGGCACTGCAATACCCCAACCCATTCCCCTTTGTAACGGGGCTTTTATTCCAGAGCGTAAGCCGCTACTGCAACGTGCCGGTTACGCACCGCCAGCGCATGCGGGGGCACAGCGGCTATTCGCTCAAAAAGCTGGTCTCCCTGTGGATGAACGGCGTCACCGCCTTCTCCATCAAGCCGCTTCGGTTTGCCAACTATCTGGGTTGGGTTACGGCCATCGTCGGCTTCATTTTTGCCATCGCTACCGTGGTGCGCAAGATCGTCACCCCCGATATCGAAGCAGGCTGGTCGTCCACCATCGCGGTCATGCTGGTGCTGGGAGGCATCATCATCGCGCTCATCGGCATCGTGGGCGAGTACATCGGCCGCATCTATCTTAGCATCAACCGCTGCCCGCAATATGTGGTTCGCAACGTGATCGACAACCGTGAGCCGGGCAGCGAGAGGGACGGAACGCAAGCATGAACGTTTTCCATGCCGAATACGAAGAGAACAATCTGGGCGTGGACACCTGGGAGCTGACACCGGAACCGGGCGACACAATGGAAACCTTATCCCGCGAGGAAAAGAAGCTGATCGCCCAGGGTGCGCGATACCTTGTATTGAAGGCTCCCGTTAACGATGCGGGCTGGCTTTTCGGGCTCCCGAAACTGGGTTATTCGTTTGTGGAAACGGTGTTCCACGTCGCCATTCGCCGGGCCGACTACCATATCCCCCCGGAAATCGCGCGGTTCGACCGGGGCCTTACCGTGGTTGAACGCACGGACGAAGCCAATCGCGAGCGCATTTACACGCTCATCCGCTCCGGTATATTCAAAAGCGACCGCGTTTCCATCGACCCCGCGTTCACCCCGGCGCAGTCCGGCGAGCGCTACGCCAACTGGCTCCGGCAGATGCTCGCGGGCGGCGGCTTCCTGTACGAGGTATTGCAGGGCGAGCGCCCCATCGGGTTTTTCGTGGTCACGCGGGTGGACGAGCACACCGTCGACCCAGTGCTGATGGGCCTGTACGACGAGGCGCACGACCGCGGCATGGGCGCTCTTCTGCACAAGAAAACGCTGGATACCTGCTTTACGCATCCGTGCTCTCGGCTCACCTCCACCATCGTAAGCAACAACGCCAAGGTGCTCCGCGTGTATGTGAACGCGGGCGCCACCATCACCGATACGCTTTACACCTATGTAAAGCACCTGTAACGGCTGCCCATCGCATTTTGGGAGGAAACGGCATGAACGACCGCCATCTGGAAAATCGCCGGGGAATCGCGCGTTTTTTGCGCGTTCCGGCGAAGGATTTTCTGCTGTTGCATGGAACATTGCTCTTGTACGCGGTTGCAAGCATCTTCGCCAAAGCGGCGGGCAACCGGCTCGCCGGGCGGGAAATGACGGCGGTCATCGTGTTTCTGGCGCTGGAGATGCTCACCTTGGGCGTATACGCAATGCTCTGGCAGCAAACGCTCAAGCGCATGCCGCTCAGCTTCGCCTACAGCAACAAGGCCGTATGCACGCTGTGGACCTGTCTGTTTGGGCTGATCTTTTTCGGCGAGAGCTTAACCCTTGGGAAGGCGCTGGGCATTCTTGTGGTGCTCTGCGGCGTATGGCTGGTGGTGAGCGAGCATGAGTAGCGGCGCGATCATCTACCTCATCACCCCGCTGGTGGCGGCGGTTTCCCAGCTGATGCTCAAGAAGGCGGCGGACAACCCCAGGCACACCGGCATCCGCTTTTACGCCAACTCCACCGTTATATTCGCCTACGTGTTGTTTTTCGGCTGCATGGCGCTCAACGTGGTCGCCCTGCAGACGCTGGACCTTACGGTGGCAAGCGTGTTGGAAGCCAGCGGCTTCCTGTACGTGATGGTGCTGGGCGCATTGTTCCTGAAAGAGAAGATCACGCCCCGCAAGCTGATCGGCAATCTGCTGATCATCGCGGGAATCGCAATCACACTGATTGTTAAATAGCACAGGGGGACGGAACCGATGAAACATCTGGGTACGAAAACGCTGGAAACCGAGCGCCTGATCCTGCGGCCTTTCACCATGGCGGACGCATCGGCCATGTACCGCAACTGGGCAAACGACCCGGAGGTGACTAAATACCTTACCTGGCCGGCCCACGAAAGCAAAGCCGTTTCACGCGCCGTGCTTACCGACTGGACGGCGGAGTACGAAAAGCCGGATTTCTATAACTGGGCTATCGTGCTGAAGTCCCTTGGCGAGCCCATCGGCAGCATCGGCGTTGTGAAACTGGATGACCGAATCGCGCTTGCGCACGTCGGCTACTGCATCGGCCGCCGATGGTGGCGGCAGGGCATCACCGGCGAAGCGTTCGCCGCGGTCATCCGCTTCCTGTTTACGGAAGTCGGCATGAACCGTGTGGAATCGCGCCACGACCCGAGCAACCCCAATTCCGGCCGTGTGATGGCGCACTGCGGCATGACCCGGGAGGGCACCATGCGGCAGGCCGACCTGAACAACCAGGGGATTTGCGATTATACGATGTACGGCCTGCTCGCAAGCGAGTACGCCGCCCGCTGAACCCCATTTGATTTTCCCCGCCGAGAGCGGGCTTCCGGAGCGGTGCTCCGGCCAATATAAGGAGGAACCTGTCATGCAGACCCAACCGACGGAACAGCCCAAACAAATCATTTTCTCAGGCATCCAGCCTTCCGGCACGCTGACGCTGGGCAATTATATCGGCGCGCTTCGCAACTTTAAGCTGCTGGAAGATCAATACGACTGCGTTTACTGCGTGGTCGACCTGCACACCCTCACCGTGCGGCAGGATCCGGCGCAATTGCGCAAACGCTGTCTGGAGCTGGCGGCCGTTTACATGGCCGTTGGGCTGGACCCCGATAAAAGCCTTATCTTCTGCCAAAGCCACGTCAGCGCCCACGCGGAACTGGCATGGGTGCTCAACTGTTTCACCTATATGGGCGAGCTGCAGCGCATGACGCAGTTTAAGGATAAAAGCGCCAAACATGCCGACAACATCAACGCGGGCCTGTTCACCTATCCGGTGCTCATGGCCGCGGACATCCTTTTATACCAGACCAATCTGGTGCCCATCGGAGCCGACCAGAAGCAGCATCTGGAGATCACCCGCGATATCGCGCAACGTTTCAACGGCCTGTACGGCGATGTGTTCACCATGCCGGAAGCCTACATCGGCAAGGTGGGCAGCCGCGTGATGAGCCTGCAGGAACCCGGCCGCAAAATGAGCAAATCCGACCCCGAGGACACCTACATCGCCCTGTTGGA
>JAQUXV010000345.1:2380-3593 GCA_028692205.1 Eubacteriales bacterium | reverse complement strand
GTTTCGAAGGTGCGGTTATACACAAAGCTAAGCGGACTGTTCATCGGCGCGACGGGCAGGCGGAAACGGATTTCCATAAACTGGCACATGGAAAGATACTCCACAATGCTCTGGTGGAACTCCTTGGCATTCTCCCCCAGCGGCGGTTGATCGTCCTTCCAGGCAATCGGCTGCCAAAACGCATACCCCGGCCGCTGGCAGCCCGGCAGCACCAGTTTATCGTCCATCGGCGTACGGGTGTAGGTTAACGGCCTGCGGCCCGTCTCCTTAATAGCGGTCTGCTGAAAGCGGATCAGAAAATCCCGCATAATCGGCGTGATACGGCTCGCCATATCGTTACTTCCCCTCCTGTATGTTTGCGGCATCGGGCGGACACGGCACAAACGCCGCCTTTATCGGTACGTTAAACGCAAAATCGCGTCGCCTCCGCGCGGATCGGTGGCGACGAGCGCTGTGCCGAACGGGCAGCGCAGCAGCACGCCGCGTTTGCTGTCCGGCGCGGGATCGGACGCGCGCAGGCACTCGAACAGAAACGCCCGCTGGCGGTCGGCCGTGCAATATTTTCGTCTGCCGACGCCAAGCACGGTAAACTCCGCCGAATGCAGCTTGTTCCCGCGTAAAAAGCAGACACAGGCCAATCTGCCGCCTTCCGCGTTGAACGCCGGAATCGCGATGACATCTTCATCCGCCCGCGTGTCTACCTCCTGCGCGTCGCCAAGCATGCTACGGCAGACGGCGCGCACCTGTTCGCCGGGCATATGCGGGTAAAGGGCGGCCGCCTTCGTAAGTCGTACAGCCCCGCTGGTTTCATCCCAGAAGCGCATCGTAAAGCCCTCCTATCCCCATCACGAAAACAGGTTAACCCTATGCCGCAAGCGCCAAGCGATATCCACGCAAACGCGTTGAAACGACGACGGTGTTATATCGATCCCGACAAACGAAAATAATTAAAAGTGCCCGTCCGCCGCGATCATACCACCGGCATTGACCGGAATAAAGCAAGAAGCCAATCGGCGAAACCCGACGGCATTCCCTTTGTCAGTCTATCATTCGGGCATGGTACTGTCAATCGTTTCTGGTGTTTTCAGGCGAGTTTTCAACACGCCCGCGCGCGCGGAAAAGCGTTTGATTTTCGGGCTTTTGCGCGTGCCCGTCCTTGCGGGCTCCGCGCAAATATGGTAGGATAGTCGCGCCGACGGACGGCGGTTGAGCA
>JAQUXV010000345.1:0-2280 GCA_028692205.1 Eubacteriales bacterium | reverse complement strand
AGGCGAGTTTTCAACACGCCCGCGCGCGCGGAAAAGCGTTTGATTTTCGGGCTTTTGCGCGTGCCCGTCCTTGCGGGCTCCGCGCAAATATGGTAGGATAGTCGCGCCGACGGACGGCGGTTGAGCACAGAAACGCCGTGCGGGCAAAAGGGGGAGAAGCGATGCTTCGTTTGCATCAGGTTTGGCTGGCGCTTTCAGACGCGCCGCATTGCGACGATGCGCTGCTGCGCGCGCTGGCTGCCCGGAAGCTTCGTGTAAAGGAAAGCGATATCACTGCTATATCGGTCGCCAAACGCAGCGTGGATGCCCGTGACCGGAACCATCCGCATTATTCGCTTTCTCTGGACGTACGTCTGTCTTCCCCGAAAGCGGAAAAAGCCCTTGCCGCGCGCTTTCGCCCCAATCAGGCGGCATACGTGGCCGACAACGAAGCCGCCGCAAAAAGCGTGTTCACGCTGGAGCCTCTCCCTTATCCGCAGGATCGTCCCCGTCCCGTTGTCATCGGCGCGGGCCCGGCGGGGCTGTTTTGCGCGCTGGGGCTGGCCGCGCGCGGCGCAAAGCCGCTGCTGCTGGAACGCGGCAGGCCGGTGGAAGCGCGTGTGGCCGACATTACCGCGCTGGAGCAGCACGGCGTGCTGGACCCGGAAAGCAATGTTCTGTTCGGCGAGGGCGGGGCGGGCGCTTTCAGCGACGGCAAGCTGACCTGCGGGCTGAACGACCCCTATATCCGCATCGTGCTGCGAACCCTTGCGGCTTGCGGCGCGCCAGAAGATATTTTAATCGACGCGCGCCCGCACATCGGTACCGATCGGCTGCGCAGCGTACTCGTGGAAGCGCGTGCCCGACTGACTGCTATGGGCGGGGAGGCGCTGTTCGGGCACAAGCTGGTCGGCCTTGCGCTGCAAAACGGCCGCGTATCCGGCGCACGCGTTACAGGGCCGGACGGCGCGCCCTTTACAATCGAAACCGACGCCGTCTATCTGGCAATCGGCCATAGCGCGCGCGATACCTACGCGTGGCTGCAAACGCTCGGCGTACCCATGCAGCCAAAGCCTTTCGCCATGGGCGTGCGCGTGGAGCATCCGCAGGCAACCGTTAACCGTGCGCAATACGGAGCCGCGGCGGATAACTGCCTGCTTCCGCCCGCCGATTACAAACTCAACGTGCCTACACCCGACGGGCGCGGCGTTTATACCTTTTGCATGTGCCCCGGCGGGCAGGTGATCAACGCCAGTAGCGAGCCGGAGGGGCTGAACGTGAACGGTATGAGCCTGCACGCCCGCAACGGGGAAAACGCCAACGCGGCGCTGCTGGTGGGCGTGCGGCCCTCGGACTTTGGCTCGGATGATCCGCTGGCGGGGGTGGCCCTGCAGCGAGGCATTGAGCGGGCGGCTTTCGCCATGGGCGGCGGTTACCGCGCGCCCTGCCAGCGTGTGGGCGATTTTCTGGCAAATCGGCCTTCCTCCGACTTTGGCGGCGTAACGCCCAGCTACCGGCCGGGCGTGTTCCCCGCCGACATTGCGCAGTGCCTTCCGCCCTACATTGCCGATAATCTGCGCTTCGCGCTGCCGGAGCTTGGCAAACGCCTGCACGGCTTCGACCATCCCGACGCGCTGCTGACCGCGCCCGAAACGCGCTCCTCCGCGCCGGTGAGGCTACTGCGGGACGAGCGGAAGCAAAGCGCGCTTGCGGGGCTGTATCCGCTGGGCGAAGGCGCGGGGTATGCGGGCGGCATCGTCAGCGCGGCGGTGGATGGGCTGCGCGCGGCGCTGGACGCGTAAACAACAACCGGCAAGGAGGTTCCCGAATGATTCAGGCGGCGCTGTTTGATATGGATGGGGTTCTGTTTGATACCGAGGTGCTTGGCTTTCAGGCCATGAAACAGCTTTCGGCGGAAAAGGGATACGCCATCGATCAGGCCTTTTATGAAACCACGCTGGGCGTACCCAACGCGGAATGCGGCGGCATTTACCGCAAAGCGCTGGGCGAAGCCTTTCCCTACGAGGAAGTCATCGCCCGTTTTCGCGATTTTTTTCTGGACTATGTGCGCACGCGTCCCCTGCCTTTCAAGCCCGGTCTTGTGGATTGCCTGTCGGGGCTTAGGGAACGCGGCGTTAAAATCGCGCTGGCCACCAGCACCGTGCGTCAACTGGTAACAAAGTACTTTGCCGTGATGCCGGAGATCGGCGCTTACTTCGACGGCATCGTTTGCGGCGGCGAGGTGCCCAACGGCAAGCCCGCGCCGGATATCTACATTGCGGCAGCCCGCTCGGTGGGCTG
>JAQUXV010000344.1 GCA_028692205.1 Eubacteriales bacterium | reverse complement strand
GCCACCTGCGCGTTACTGCGGACAGGCATGTTGATGTATTGCATATCCGAATTGCCGTTGGAGATTAATGTCGCGTTCGCGCCGGAGGACATCCACGTGCAGTACCATACGCTGAGCGCACGGCCGCTGTTAATCTTCTCCTGCACCTGGTCGTAGGTATCGGTGAAGCAGTCGGGGTCCAGAATGCCGGCCTGATAGAGGCGGTTAAAGAAGTGATAGCTGTCGATCACGGCGGGCAGCGTCCACATGGGCACCCATTTCTGCTCTACCTGGTTCCAGAGCACCGCGTCATTCGTGCCCTGATCGTTGGTTTCTCCGCCCTTTTCACAAAATTCGGTCAAAAGCGAGGGACCCCAGCTCTCAGCCAGCGGCAGTACCATACCAACCGTCTTCTGGCCGTTGGTTTCCGGGTTGTCCAGCATGGCTTTCTGCAGAAAGTTGAACCAGTCATCCTCCGAAACCAGATTTGGCCAGCCCTGCTGCTCCAGCATATCCGTGCGGACGCCGATATCCAGAATTTCCGGCACGTTGGTCAGGTCGGAGGGCACGTAGCGCTGCCACGTAAAGATTTTACCATCTTCGCTGCTGGCACGCCAGTAGGGAATCTGTTCGGCAAAACGTTCTTTGAAATACATGCTGTTCGCAATATAGTCGTCCAGGCAGACAAGCGCGTCCGCGTCAATGTAGTCCTGAACCATGTCGCCGCCCTCCAGGCGAATGATCTCGGGATAATCGCCGGTGGCAAGCATCAGGCTCTGTTTTTCGCTGTCGTCGTTGACAGGCAGATACTCGAAAACGATGTTGAACTTATCCTTGATGATCTTGCCGATCGGGGTTTCATCGCTACGCGAGTGGGTCTGTGAGGAACTGACGATCAACTGGATCACATACTCCTCTTCCTGTGATTCAGCGCCGGCATACAGTACGAATGACGGGATCAGCATGGTAAACATCAGCGTAAGGGCGAGGATCCGGAGAAAACGGTGTCTTTTCATGGTTGGACCTCCTTCATAAGATATCTTTGCTGCTCGGGGTTGCGTGGTCAAAACCTTTACGAGGATGTGAAAAACCTCGTTGACCTTTGCTGGAAACCTGAAAACGTATTGATCGTATTGAATTTCATTCATTTGCTGTTCAGCCGTTCACCCACTGCGCCGCCCGGATGGATCAGCCGGAACTGCTCGTTACGATAACCTATCCGTTCAATCAGGGCGGCCTGCAACGCGTGGAACAGGACCGAAAGCACTGTGAAGCTCGTGGTTCCCTGGCTGTTGAACCGGTCCGTCTCCCGCGTGACCGACATTTTCAAAACAATGTCCGCATTCTGCGCAAGCGGTGAAAGTTCGTTTTCCGTCACCGCGATAATAACGGCGCCTTTTTCTCTGGCAATGGCCTGTATCGGTAAAAGTTCGGTCGTTTTTCCCCCGCGTGACGCGAAGAGAATCACATCGCCCTTTTGCAGAAAACCGCTTGCGCCGTGCGTAGCCTCCGCGGGGGACAGAAAGCGCGCGGGCCGCTCAATGCAACACATCAGGTGGGCAAAATGCCGGCAGGCGATGCCAGAATGCCCACATCCGCTTGCCGCAATCCGGGGGGCGCCCGCAAGGGCCTCCACCGCTTTTAGGAATTCGGCCCCATCTACAGCGGCAAACGCCCGCCGGAGGGCATCCTGTTCGATCTCAAAAGCCTGACGCCCGGCACTCAGGAGCATTTCATCCGAAAGCATCCGCTGCCCCCCTTTGAATCACCGCTTCTGCTGAAGATCAAATTCCGGCAGATAAGCTTTTTCCTGTTCGGTGAATTTCCGAAGCGTATTGATTACCTCGCCGTTATGCCACCGGCGCTCCTCCACGGCCTCCGTAGTGCCCATGACCGTCACATTGACCTGCCTGTGGCGGGCACGGACATGATCCCAGTCGATAAAATAAATATGCGCAAATTCTCCACCGTCCAGCGCGCCGTCCTTCACGGTTAACGTTTCACTGCGACCGAAAAACGCGCTCCTCAGATGACCGTCCGTATTCATGCTGGTGTAGTTGCCGGGCTCGTCCACATATCGGCCAAACTGTGCGTGAATGGGGCCGGGATGCCGGTACTGATGCTCCTGCGTATAGTCCGGAATCAAGTTGCGCATGATGTCCAAAAGGTCGTGCTGCAAATATTCCAGATCGAAGCTGTCCAGATCGTGCGAAGCTTCCTGAACCATTACGCTGCAGGTGGTATGGTGTGACGCCACACAGCAGGTGCCGTTTTGAATACCGGATACGGCGATGATTTCCTGCACCTCTTTTGAGATGTCATGGAATGTTGGAATCCAACCTCTGGATTGGAGCTCCAGCTCTTTCTGATACACTTTAAATTCCAAAACAGGTCCCTCCCCTGTTGCTTTTATTGGCATCAGTGTAGCGCGCTCTGCATAGCTTGTCAACCCATTTTTGCATTTTTCATTCATTTTATTTTGTTTTCGCATTTTTCAATCATTTTATAGATTGACATTTTGATCGCATCTTGTTAGAATATGAAGTGTTCAATCATTTTAATACGAAACGTGAAGGGTGTGAGGAACGTTAGCAAGAAGAAAACGGATCGGGAGGAGCTCTTGTTGAGTGTCCTGAACCTTGAAGGTCATCTGACAACAGACGAGGCCGTACGGCTAATCGGGGTATCGCAGGCTACCGTGCGCAGGATGTTTCTGGAGCTTGAAAAGAGCGGTAAGCTCATCCGAAATTATGGCGGCGCTCAAATGCCGGCCACGCCGGACGGATACCGTTTTGAGCAGCGTGAAAAGGTATTCGAAAATGAAAAGCGTCTCATCGGGCTGATGGCCGCATCGCTGGTAAACGACCGCGATACCGTGTATCTGGATTGTGGAACAACGCTACTCCAAATGGCGATCGCGCTGGGTGAGCGATTGCGTTCAGGCGAATTCACCTCCCTGAACATCGTTACCAACTCCATTGCCAATCTTCAGGCGCTGAGCGGTTCCGCCATCGGGAAGATCATTCTGCTGGGCGGTGAATACCACAGCGAACGCAGGGATTTCTTCGGCCCCATCACCGAACGCTATGCCGAGCCTTTCCACTTTGACAAGTGCTTCCTGGGCAGTGAGGGCGTTACCCTTGAAACCGGCTTTTCCTCCAACAAAACAGGCGTCTCCAGCCTGAACGCCAACATACTCGGCCGTTCTACCCGGCGCTACGTGCTGTTTGACGCAAGCAAGCTGGGAAAAGGAGCGTTCTTTTCCTATGCGCCGATTGAACGGATCCACGAGGTCGTTACCAACGAACAACCGGGCGAAGCCTTCTACAGCCGCCTCATCGCGGCGGGTATTACCGTACACATTGCCGGCGAAGCACAAGACAAGAAAGCGGGGCAATCGACGTGAAGCCAAAAATCCGGACCCCTTATTTTGAAATCGGCACAAAGAACTATATTTACGGCGATACGGTGTTGGAATACGCAAAAGCGGCCGATGCGGCCGCTGCCAAATACGATATCGATGTGTTGTTTATCGCCCCTGCGACCGAAATCCGGAGAATCGTAGAAAACACAACGCATTTGATCGTGCTTGCGCCTTATATGGATACGCTCCG
>JAQUXV010000343.1 GCA_028692205.1 Eubacteriales bacterium | reverse complement strand
GGATGAAGGTTATTTTTCTCTGAATTACGCATGGTTCCCTCCGAATGTGGATTTGACACACCGCAATGTACCCGGTATAATCGCGTTATTGCGGTTATTCGTGGCCCAAAGGCTAAGCCCCGGGCGGATAGAATAGGCGCTTTTCCCTATGAATGATGATGGAGTGATCGACTTGCAGCTGATACTGATCGCGATTGGATTATCAATGGACGCGTTTGCCGTTTCCCTGGGCAAGGGACTTTGTATGAAAAAACTTCGCTATGGGCAGGCGGCTGTAATCGCGCTCTTTTTCGGTGGCTTCCAGATGATGATGCCGCTGCTTGGGTGGCTGCTCGGCAAGCAGTTTGCGGGTTACATTACGGTGATCGATCATTGGATCGCTTTCGTGCTGCTGGGGGGCATCGGCGGTAAAATGATCTGGGAGGCTGCCCACGACCGCGAGGACGTTGCCTGCGACGTGGAGGATAAGCTGGATATACGCGAATTGCTGCTGCTTTCCATCGCAACCAGTATCGATGCGCTGGCGGCAGGCGTAACGTTCGCGTTTCTGCAAACGGCGATTTTGCCGGCCGTAACGGAAATCGGTTGTATTACGTTTGCCCTTTCCTTTTTAGGGGTCGTCATCGGCCATCGTTTCGGAATCTACCTCAAGAAAAAAGCGGAATATGCCGGCGGCATCGCGCTGATATTTATCGGGTTAGAAATCATGCTTTCGCATTTGGGCATCCTCGGCTGAGTCCGCCTCATTCTCTTCCGCACCGTTAAACATCGGCGTAAACCAGTCCGTGTTACGATTTTTCAGTATTTCTTCGCGTGAAATGACGGTTCCGGTTCCCAGGCAGGCGTTGCACTTGTAGCCGCAGTCAGGGCAAACGCAAACGCTTTTATTGTCTTCTTCCTGTATCATAAAGGTACCGCAATGCGGGCATCCGCAGCGCATAGTATCGTCTCCTTACTGATTGGTTTTATGGATGCTTGCGGCTGTTCTCACGAAGGCGCGCAAGCTTTTCTTTTACGGCGTCAAGTGCCGCCGGGTGGCGGGTGGAACGAAGATGGGGGAACGCTTTCAGCAGACGGTTATGCTCCAAACCCATGCGTTCAACCAGCTCAAGGTAGCGCGCTTTCAGCTCGGCGCGAGCCTTCTCCGCCTCCTCCAGCGCTGCGCGCGCCCGCTGGTTGGCGGCCTGCAGTTCATCCCGCGTGTAGGCGTCCGTCGCTTTCAATACCAGCGCGCCGTCCGCCATGGTTTCTCCCAGCCGATCCGAAATCCGGCGAAGGGCGTTTGCCGCTTCATCGATCTGTGAAAGCTTACGGTCAAGCTTAAAGGCTTTTGCCGAGGATAGGATGACATCCCACAAAAACAGCGCGGAAAAAACGATCAGAAGAATGGTGCTTAACGGCTCTGTCAAGAGGACGACTGCTTTTGCGACCACCGGCTGCAGTAGTTCCACGATCATCACGCAGGCTGCGCCCCAAACCAGCGAGAACAGCATGCAAACATATCCGCCTATGTTCAGCGGCATATTGGAATAATCCCACCAGCGCTGGTGAAACAGCTTCTCCATCAAAAAACCGGTCGCCAGTTCCAACACCGTGGTTAAAACGACCGAACCTATATAAAGCGCAGACAGGTTTCCTGCAAAAGGGCGCAGACAGAGGAGAACAGTCACAATGCCAAACCCGTAAATCGGACATACGGGCCCGTTCAGGAACCCGCGGTTGACGAAGCGGCCGTTTTTAAATGCCGCGAAAACTACTTCTGTACACCATCCGAGAAACGCGTAGACCAGAAAATACCAAAGATACGGTTTCACGGTTCTTTCCCCCTAAACGCTTATGGTATTTGCAGCAGTGGCATAAGGCAAGCGCTTTATCGCCGGTAACGGTACGGTGGGATTTGCGCATGCTGGATAGGGCGCTTCAATGGTTATATTACTGGTTAATTGCGGGTAAGAAAAGCGACCGTTCGCAGGCTGGCGGCATGTTTGGTTGTCAGCAGCGCAACTTTGCCAGCAATTCTTCTTCGGTCAGCACGGGAATGCCGAGTTCCTGCGCTTTGGTCAGCTTGCTACCGGCTTTTTCGCCCGCGAGTACAAAAGAAGTCTTTCGGCTTACGCTACCGGCCGCTTTGCCGCCATGCGCCGCGATCAACGCCTCGGCTTCGTCACGGCTCAGGGTGGGCAGCGTGCCCGTAACGACGACGGTTTGCCCCGTAAGCAGATCGGACTGTGCCTGGCTTTGCCATTGCGGGGTTACGCCTGCCGACAGAAGACGATCGATCATTTCACAGTTTTCCGGAAAGCTGAAAAACTCCACGATACTTGCGGCCACCACCGCGCCGATTTCCGGGATATCGGTAAGCCGTTCCTGCGACGCGGCGGCAAGCGCGTCCAGCGAGCCAAAATCCGCTGCCAGATCGCGAGCCGTTTTCCGGCCGACGTTCGCAATGCCAATGGCGAATAAAAATGCGTCCAGTGAGCAATGCTTGCTGTTTTGCAGGGAGGCGATCAGGTTTTCCACTCGCTTTTCTTTGAAACCGGCCAGCGGCATCAGGTCGTTGGCGCTCAAGCGATAGAGGTCGGCCGGGTCCCGCACGGAAAGCTCGTCGTACAGCAACTCCGCAGTTTTCTCGGAAAAACCTTCGATATCCATGGCGTTGCGGCCCGCAAAGTGGGCAAGCCTCGCAACAGCCTGCGGCTTACAGCTGTTCCGATTCATACAAAACAGGTTTGCGCCGCGTTCGATCAGTTCGTGGCCGCAGGCGGGGCAGCGCTCGGGCGGAAGAATCTCGCGTTCGTCAGCGTTCGGCTCGCCCATACGGCCCATAATCTCGGGGATTACATCGTTGCTGCGGCGAATCCACACCTTACAGCCGATGGCAACCTTCTTACGCTGGATATCTCCATAATTGTTCAGGGTCGCGCGCTGTACGGTAACGCCGGCGATATCGGTCGGCGTAAGGTGTGCAAGCGGCGTAAGCTTGCCCGTGCGGCCAAGCTGCCAGGTAACATCCAGCAATGTGGCGATGTTCTCTTCCGCCGCAAACTTATAGGCGACGGCCCAGCGGGGAAACTTGTCGGTATTGCCCATAGCCTCGCGTATTTCAAGCGACGTAACCTTCACAACCGCGCCGTCGATTAAAAAGTCTAACCCTTCGCGGCGATTTTCAACTTCGTCGATGGCAGCCGAAATCTGCTCGTAGCTGTCTGCCGGGAAAAAATAGGGGCTGGTGGAAAAGTTGTTTTGTTTCAGAAAAGCGATCATGCCCTGCTGCTCATCGTACGGTGGATTTTCGATGGTGCCGATCTGGTAAAAAAAGGCGTCCAATTTTCGGGCGGCGGTTACGCCGGGGTCAAGATTGCGCAATGCTCCCGCTGCCGCGTTGCGGGCGTTTTTCAGCGGCTCTTCCGCGGTACGGTTATAGGCTTCCAGCGTGCTGAGGTGCATAATGCACTCGCCCTGCACTTCAAGCAGGCCCTGATAGGGAATGGTCAGCGGCACGCTGCGAATGGTGCGGACCTGGGGCAAAATGCCTTCGCCAACCTCGCCGTTGCCGCGCGTGGCAGCCTGAACCAGCGCCCCGTCCCGGTACGTCAGGTTG
>JAQUXV010000342.1 GCA_028692205.1 Eubacteriales bacterium | reverse complement strand
ACATTGGCCGCGGCGCTTGTGGCCGTATTGCAGGCAATCACAATCGCCTTGCAGTCCATAGAGATCAGTTTTTGAATCGCCTGCCGGGAAAAATCCAACACTTCCTCCGCCGTGCGGTCGCCATAGGGCGCGTGCAGATTATCCCCTAAAAAAATATAGTTTTCCGTTGGCAGCAGCCGTACCGCCGAGGCCAGCACATGCACCCCGCCGAAACCGCTGTCGAACACGCCGATTGGCCGTTCGTCCACCGCCGTCCACCTTCCCGCTCCTGTTATTCGCTCATCCGCCGGCACGTTACGACTCGGTATTGCCAATCAGCGCGATGGTTTGCGTTTCCAGATCGTCGATTGCGTCGGTCAGCAGGGAAAGCGAATCGCTCACCTTCTGCCCGCTGGAAAGCTTGGCGTCGTACTCATCGATAATCGTATAGATATTGTCGAATACCGATTGCTTGAACAGCCTCCCCACCTCGCCGTACATACCCACGTTCAGGTCGTTGATAACCTCGATGCCATGCACGTACTGCCGTATTTTCCCCAGCACGTTGCTGGTTGTGGTGGCCCCCAGACGGGAAAGTGTGTTGGATTGGCTTACGGCGTGCTGAATTTCCGCGCGCAGTTTGGCATTGCGCTGGCTTTCAAAGTTAGCCTCGTTCAGGCCGCCGACGCCGACGAACTTCATCAGTAAAAACGCCGCCACTACGATCACAACGATTACGATGATCGGACGATAGCGGTTGGAACGCATTACGGAATTGAAACGGCTCTGGTTGGAATATCGATACAAGCATGTCCCTCCTTAACGAAAAGGGTTGAAGCCGGTCGAAAAATCGATTTATTATACCATAGGATGCCGGGAGGGTAAAGCGAACGGGGCGCGGCGCGGCTTTTCGTTACAATCGGGCAATGCCGTTCCTCGCTTTCGGAAGTGTCCGGCAGGGGGATGTACGGGGTTTTCGGGCCCCCGCCCGATCGCGGCGCACGCCGTTTTTCCCCCGGCTGTTTGCCTGCACTTTATTATATTATATCCTCTTTACGGTCGCAATGTGTTTCGCACCGCCGCCTTTGCCGCCGGTTTATCAAAAGGGTTGACAAACCCTTGCGACTTCGTTATACTCTATCCAATTTCAACGCGATGAACGGGCGCGGCAGGCGCGGCAGCCTTTTATAGAGAAACGCCGGTTGGTGCAAGGCGTAAGGGCGGCGCAGGCTCACTCTCCCGCGAGCGGTCAACGGGAACCGGCAGTACTGTTGAACGGGTCAGGCCCGATACAGCCCAAACGAGCGGGAGCGTTAAGCTCCAAGCGAAGTGGTACCGCGGAAGCATCGGCCTCCGTCTTCGATTTTTGAAGGCGGAGGCCGTTTTTTACAACATCGACAAAAGGAGGGCGCACTATGGCTTTCGTACCGACATTGGAGCTTCACGACAATACGATTCCCGGACTGTTAAGGAGGAACGCGGAGCGACTGCCGGACAACGATTGTGTCGTCGCCCCGGAGTTTAACGTTCGCTGGAGCTGGAAAGAGTTTGACCGCCGCACCAGCGTAATCGCGCGCGGCCTGTACGCCATGGGCATCCGTAAGGGCGACCATGTGGCGATCTGGGCGACCAACGTGCCGGAATGGCTGCTGATTATGTTCGCTTCCGCCAAGCTCGGCGCTGTGCTGGTGACGGTGAATACCAACTACAAACAGTTCGAGCTGAATTATCTGCTGACGCAGAGCGACTCCAAAATGCTGGTGATGGTGCCGGAAGTACGCGGCAACAACTATATCGACCACATCACCGGCTTAATGCCCAGCCTTCTCACCGACGGGCCCGACGAAATCAGCGACAAAAAGTTCCCCTTCTTAAAGCGCGTCGTGCTGATCGGCAACAGTGAGAACAAACCCAAAGGAATGCATCTCTTCGAGGAGCTGTACGCGCTTGCCGAAACCGTGCCGGAAAGCCTGATCGAAGAAAGCATCGCGTCGCTGACAACCCACGAAGTTATCAACATGCAGTATACCAGCGGCACCACGGGCTTCCCCAAGGGCGTGATGCTGACGCATTACAACATCACCAACAACGGCCAGTTTCTGGGCGACTGCATGAAGTTTACCGATGAGGACCGGTTGCTGATCGTGGTTCCGCTTTTCCACTGTTTCGGCTGTGTGCTGGGTGTGATGAGCTGCTTGACCCATTGCACCACCATGGTGCTGATGACGCGCTACCATCCCCGCGAGGAGATGGAGATTCTTCAGGCTGAGCGCTGCACAGCCGTACACGGCGTGCCCACCATGTTTATCGGCATGCTGGAGCATCCGGATTTTAACCAATTTGATTTTTCCCACCTGCGCACGGGCATTATGGCGGGCAGCCCCTGCCCTATTAAAACCATGCGTGAAGTGACCGGGAAAATGCATCTCCCGGAGCTTACCATCACCTATGGGCAGACCGAGTGCTCCCCCGGCATGACCATGAGCCGCACCGACGATTCGTTGGAGCTTCGTGTGTCTACCGTCGGCAAGCTGCTGCCGCAAACCGAGGGCAAGATCATCAACCCCGAGACCGGTGAGGAAGTTCCCCGCGGTACCCCGGGCGAAATTGTGACCCGAGGGTATCATGTAATGAAGGGCTACTACAAAATGCCCGAAGCCACCTATCAGGCGATTGATAAAAACGGCTGGCTGCACACCGGCGACATCGGCACGATGGACGAGGACGGCAATTTCCGCATCACGGGCCGCCTGAAGGATATGATCATCCGCGGCGGCGAAAACATCTACCCCCGCGAGATCGAGGAGTTCATGTACACCCATCCCGCCGTCAGCGATGTGCAGGTGGTCGGCGTGCCGGACCAGAAGTACGGCGAGGAGGTTTGCGCCTGCGTTATCTTCAAGGAAGGGCAAAGCGCTACCGAAGATGAACTGATCGAGTTCGTACGCAGCGGGCTCAGCCGCTTCAAGTCGCCGCGATACATTCTGGTACTGAACGAGTTCCCAATGACCGCCAGCGGCAAGATACAGAAATTTAAGCTTCGCGAAATGGGTGTGGAAAAGCTGAATCTGCAATCCGCCGCGAATATCGAAACCGCATAAAGCATTCCGTGTGGGCGGGGGCATGGTTGCCTCCGCCCATATATTATTGGTAAAACTCTTGCAGGCATGCAAGCTCGGTTTGCTTAAAAAAGGCTGAACCGCGCGAAGCCAAGCCGCGTACGGGCGAGAGCGTACACAGCCGTACGTGACTGTCCGTTGTAGCGCAGGCGGTAAAGCAGATGCGCTTTTATCAACTCGACAGGGGGGCGGAGGTAGGGTTGCCTCCGCTCCAGCGTTACCCTTCTGTAGAATTCAAAGCCCTTTCACCGCGTTTTTCAATAGATGTCGGATGGCTGCCAATCGCCCGCAAACCCTTTGTTTACTTGACGGACCGGTGAAACCGTGGTACATTGAAGGCGAAGAAATTCCTCCCGAAAAAGAGGTATCAATTATATGAGCGGAAATAGACCGTATGACGAGTACGAGCCGAATGAGCCCGTTCAGGATACGGGTAAAAAGGCGTTGACGCCTGCAACGCCTTTCCCGGCGGATGAACGCCAGATCTGGACTGCCGACGCATGGGA
>JAQUXV010000341.1 GCA_028692205.1 Eubacteriales bacterium | reverse complement strand
GTGGGCAGCCTTGGCATGTACCGCTATGGCCTCGCGCAGGGCATGACGCTCAAGCTTCGGGAGTATATGGCCCGCGGCCTGCCCTTTGTGACGGCGGTAGACGATCCCGCCCTTCCCAACGATGCGGATTTCGCCCTTCGGGTTTCTAACGACGATTCTCCCATCGATATGGCCGCCATTGTGGCTTTCGCGCTGCGGGTAAAAAGCAGCGCGGACGCATCCGAACGGATGCGGGCGTACGCACAGGCACACCTCTCCTGGGAGGGCGTGCTTCGCGGCGTGCTGGAAAGGATTGCGCCATGAAAAAAACAGTGGTCTATTACAGCTCCTGCGCGCTGGACGCCAAAGGCGCGCCCGGCTCTTTCCTTTTACAGGAGCTGCCGTGGCTGCTCGCCCATTTTGATCGCGTGGCGCTGTGCAGCTATTACGGCGTCGCGGAGCTTACCGAACCGAGACCCGCGCGCGTAGCGGTGCGCCGCCCCGCGCTGGGCGCCGTGCGCGCGTATTTTGCCGCGCCTTTCAGCCGCCCCTTCTTGCGCGAGCTGAACCACCTTCGCCAGGACGGGCGTCTGTCGCCCATAAATGCGCTGAAGCTTTTAATGTTCACCGTTCGCGGGCTGAAGCTGCATTATTGGACGGAAACGATGCTGAAGCCCGACGAACAAACCACGCTTTACTCCTTCTGGATGAGCTACGACGCCTTTGCGGCGGCGCTTTCCAAACGCAGGCATCCCGCCGTGCGCGCCGTAGCGCGGGGCCATCACTTCGACATCAATGTCGACTGTAACCCCATGAATCCCTATTTAATGAAGCAATTTCTGGGGGAAACGCTGGACACGCTCTACCCCATCAGTCTGGATGCGTTAGGCTGCCTCAACGCCTGCGCCGCGCTGCCGCCCGAAAAGCTGCATGTGCTGGCGTTGGGTTCCCACGGCGGCGAAGCAACCGAGCGGTTCGACCCGCCCTTTTATCAGGACGGCGTTTTGCGCATCGTCAGCTGCGCCGCCGTTATCGAACGCAAGCAGCTGCCCGTGCTGGTGGACGCTCTGGCAGACTGGCGGGGCGGGCCTGTGCGCTGGCTGCACATGGGCGGCGGGCCGGACGAGGAAGCCGTGCGCGCTTACGCGAAGCAGCGGCTTGGCGACCGGGTTGCATGGGAAATTACCGGCACGGTAAACCCTGAACGCGTGGTAGGTTATTATGCCGGGCAGCCTTTCGACGTGTTTGTCAATTCCAGCCGCAGCGAGGGCGTGCCCGTTTCTATTATGGAGGCGATGCGCGCGGGCATCCTCATCGTCGCTCCGGAAATCAACGGTATTCCGGAGCTGGTGGACGAAAGCTTTGGCGTGCTCTATTCCCCCTCCGCCGACGCGGCGGCCCTGCGCGGCGCGCTGGAACAAATCGCCGCGCTGCCGCGGGAACAGGCGTTAGCCATGCGTGCGACCGCACAGGCTCGCTGGAACGAGCGCTGCCGCAGCGACCGCCTGCTGGAAACACTGTTTCCCGAGGCGATCGAAGGGGGCGGCAAATCTTGAGTAAAAGCATTCTGCTGGTTAGCCGCTATTTCGCGCCGCAAAACGCTATCGGCGCGGTGCGCCCGACCAAACTTGCCAAATACCTGACCCGTATGGGTTACGAGGTTACGGTACTGTGCGGAAAGCCGACCGATAACCTCCGCGATCCGCTGTTGGAGCGGGACATGGCTGAGATTGCGGACGTGCGCATGGTTCGGGAGCGCAGCCTGATGCGCTGGTGGAAAGAGCGGAGCCTGCGCGAACCAAGCCCCAAAGCGCTTACCAACCGCGCGCGCATTGCGGAAAGCACGCTTGCGGAGGCCGACCGGGAAAGTGCTTCCCCCGCCGCGCCTCCCGCCGTTTCCGTTGCCCCGGTCTCCGCGCCGGCGGCGCCTGTTCGCAAAAACCCCCTGTTTGACGGCCTGTACCGTTGGCTGTACCACCGTGCGGACGCGGCCTTCGCCCGCGCCACGCTGCGGGAAGCCGCCTCCATGGGGCGGCACTTCGACATCGTTTTTTCCTGCTACGGCCCGCTGAGCGTGCATACCGTCGCCTGCGCCGTGAAACGCAAAGGATTGGCCAACCGATGGATTGCCGATTTCCGGGACGAGGCCAGCGTGCCTTTCCGCTGGCAGAAGCGCTGGCTTGCGCGCTATATGCACCGCGTGCGGCAAAACGCCGACGCGATCACCTCGGTATCCCACGGATTCTTAAAGTTCATGGGGCTGGAAACCTTCGGCGAGGTGATCCCAAACGGTTACGACCGGGAAGACCTGCTCGCGCAGGAACCTTTTCCGGTAGACAGGGACATGCTTTCCTTCGCCTACTGCGGCCAGCTGTACACAGGGCACAGCGATTTAACGCCGGTGTTCCAGGCCGTTCGTGCGCTGATCGACGAGGGGCTTTGTGAAGAGCGGCGCATTCGCTTCCATTACGCGGGCAGGCAGGGCCGTGCGTTCGCCGCGCAGGCCGCGCGTTTCGGACTTGAAAACCTTGTAACCGATCACGGCCTGTTGCCGCGTTCGCGCTCGCTGGCACTGCAAAAGGCGGTAAACGTGCTGCTGGCGGCCACCTGGAACACCGCCGAGCGCCGCGGTGTGGTGACCGGCAAGCTGTTGGAATACATGATGGCCGACCGCCCCGTGCTCTGCTGCGTCAGCGGCGAATACGGCAACAGCGATGCCCGCGCGCTGATGGAGCGCACGCGCCTGGGGGCGGTATACGAACAGGCGCAGGCGCAAAAGGATGCGCCCGCGTTGAAAGCTTATCTACTGGCCTTGTATCAGGCACGCTATTCCGGCGCTCCCTCCGCATTTCAGCCGGATCGAAACGCCATTGCCGATTTTGATTACACGCACATCACGGAGCTGCTTGCGGACCTGATGGAGAAGCTATAGGCGGCTGCGTAAAACTCCCGCTCTGCGTATCACGGTATGCACAAGGGCTTTTATTCAGCAGGCTGCCGCTTCCGGCAACGCGAAACGCGCGGGCCGCTCCCCGGGGGACACGGCTATCGCCGCATCCGCGCACCATTTCAGTTGATACGTAACGTAACCCCAAACGGGCAGCTGCAAAAGGGGGAAACCAGATGAGAATCGTCACCGTCGTCGGGGCAAGGCCGCAGTTTATCAAGGCGGCAGCCATGTCCCGCGTGCTCCGGAAAACCCATACGGAGGTGCTGGTGCATACGGGCCAACACTACGATCCCATGATGAGCGACGTATTTTTCAGCGAATTGCACATTCCCAAGCCTGATTACGACCTGGGCATATCCGGCGGCACGCATGCGCAGATGACCGCGCGGATGTTGACGGCGCTGGAGGAAGTTCTGATAAAGGAAGCGCCGGACGCCCTTTTGGTGTACGGCGATACCAACTCCACCCTCGCGGGCGCTCTTGCGGCGGTAAAGCTGCATATTCCCGTGCTGCACGTGGAGGCAGGCAACCGCCTTGGCAGCCTTGAAAATCCCGAGGAGGTCAACCGGATTCTGACCGACCACGCATCCACGATACTGTTCGCCTGCGTGCAGAGCGCCATGGAGGCGCTTGCGCGCGAAAACCTGGCCGACCGCGCCTATTTCGTGGGCGATCCGA
>JAQUXV010000340.1 GCA_028692205.1 Eubacteriales bacterium | reverse complement strand
CGTTATGAAAGCGGAACGCCTGTATACCCTCCGGGTAATCGCGAGAATCCATAATGATTTCCCCACCAAGTTCGGCCTGCCGCGCCAGAGCGGGCTGGTCGATTCCATCCAGTCCGAGATTGTATTCGAGCCCGCTTACCGCGTGCCGGAAGCGCTGCGGGGCCTGACTGGTTATAGCCATCTATGGCTGATCTGGGGCTTTTCGGAGGCGCTTCGCCCCAAATGGAGCGCTACGGTACGGCCGCCCAGGCTGGGCGGCAACACAAGAATAGGCGTTTTTGCTACGCGCTCGCCTTACCGGCCCAACCCCATCGGCCTTTCCTGCGTGCAACTGCTGCAGATAAATCCCGACACACCGCGGGGGCCGGTGCTTCACGTTGCCGGCGCAGATATGATGGACGGCACCCCTATTTTTGATATCAAACCCTATCTTCCTTATGCGGACAGCCACCCTGACGCAACCGGAGGCTTTACCGATGAAACGGTGTTCATACCGTTAAAAGTACAATTTCCCCCGGAGCTGCTTTCCCTGATCCCGGAAGGCCGACGGTCAACGCTGATTCAGGTATTGGAGAGCGATCCGCGCCCAGCGTACCAAAACGATCCCGTGCGCGTGTACGGCTTTTATTTTGCTGGCTTCGACGTGCGTTTCCACGTTTCGAAGGGTGTGCTATCCGTGACGGAAATTGTGGATATACCACCCAAACCCGAGAGCTAGCTCAGGCCATTTTATGCACAGCGTTTTCCTGTTATGTATGCAGACAGACTGCGTTTGAGTCGCTTTTTCTTTATTCTCAAGCGTCTAGGGAGGGCGATACGGTATCGTATATTGAACGCCATTATTGCTTCCCGCTTTTCCTTTCGCCCCGAGAATCGCATCAGCAATTCTCCCGGTATGGATTATAAACGCTGTCAATTGACATCAGTCAAACCCCCGGCAGGCGCTTTTGCGGATCAAAACTCTGCTACATCAACGCCCCCATTGTCTGCTTCTCTCGCTTCAAACGCACATGCTCCGCGAAAAAATAGACCCGCGTTGCTGCAATCGATTCTCCGTCCGGCGTCGGTTTTCTGCGGTTCGTAAAAGGAACGTCGGCTTTTATGCCGACGCTCCTGTCGTTTCCTCTTCGTTTTACGCCGTTTCCTCGGCAAGGGGTTTCCAGCCAATGCAAACACCGTTTAAAAGGTTCGTAGGTTGCCACGTGATCTGGGTCAACCCGGCTTCCCGCATCATGTCCAGCGTCTGCTCCCGTGTCACGGGCTGTATCCATTCCTCGTCGGATTCTATCCGCACCAGCCCGGCAATCTGCCGGAAAGGCGTGGGGACGCTTTTAATGCCGACCAGCATCTGCCCGCCGGGCTTCAGTACACGCAGCACCTCGCCGATTGTTTGCTTGGATACCGGGCTCGAAACCAATTTCAGATAGACGGAATCAAACGTGTTCTGCATCCACGGAATATCTTCCCGGGACGCATATACGATATCCGCGTTGCGCAGGCGTGACCGTGAAAGGCGCACACATTCCATATCGTCGGACATGCCGCAGATTTCGCATTCCATGTTCCGGTTCAGGTATTCCAGCATCAGGCCGTTGCCCACGTGTACATCCAGCACTTTATCGCCTCGCTCAGCCATCGACCAGCGAAGCAGGCCTTTCTCCAGCGCCGTAAGTTTCGGTTTTTGATCTAACGACGGCCGGGGCGCATAGCGTTTGCTTTGTGCTTTGGTAATCATGCCATGCACTCCTTCTTTCATTCTTTCGAAATCATTATATCACAGAATTAAGAAGAATGCACGCATAACTGTAACATTTTTTTAACTATATTTCAACTTCCTGTAAAATATAGGTTTCCGAAGCCTTGCCCAACAGTCGGCGGAACAACAGAACGTCGATTATCAGCACTGCCGCGCAGAGGATAACCAGTATCAGCGCACCCTTCAGCCCAAGCACGCTCAGCCCGTAATAGGCTCCTCCGCAGGCTGCCACAAAGCCCATTCCGCCAAACATGGTAAGCGCCGCCATACCGTTTTGCTTAATTGCCTCCGTCTCGTTTTTCCATCCGAATTTCGGGTGTGCGGCATCCACCATCAGCCCAGTCGTAGTAATGGCGAAAGTGAACAATAACGCGCACAGGAAGGCGATGGCAATCTCTACGCGAAACGCGGGTATAACCACAAACAGAATCACCGCAATCGGCAGAACCCCAATCAGGCTGATCACCATACCCATTGCCAGCTTTGCCAGCAACTGTGTTTGCGGTTTCACCGGCAGCGTGCGGAAAAACTCATGCCGCACGCCTTCACGCGATACCGCCGTAGATGCGGCCATGTTCATGCCGCCGGAGAAGGCGAAAACTGCGATTGCGATCGCCGTCATCAGGGGCGCCGGCACCAGCCGAAGCACCGACGGCAGCGCGGATAGCTCGCTGTTTGCGTTATTGGCGGTAATCATCATCACCACCGCAATTACGGGAAATACAACCGCAGTGCTAAGGCAGTTCATCGCGTAAGTCGGCACAATGAAGATCTCGCGAATCTCCCGGCGGAACAACGCGCGAAACGGGCTGCGCATACCGTGCCGGTCTACGCGCCGTTTGGCGGACGCGTTCATCCGGGTCAGGGTTTCGTTTTGCTTAATCGCAAGGCGCTGGTACACACCGCCCACCGCAGCTGTAACCGCGGCCAGAAGCGCCGTATTGAGCGCCGCAAAACCAAGCCAATTGCCGATTGCCACAATACCGCTTTGCATCAGCGAATTGGCGTACCATTGCACGGGGGGATACAGCCCGGCGATCATCTCCAGCATGGTTTTCTGCTGAAACACCGTTTGGATAATGGCCGCGCTCATGGAGCTATCTTCCGATGAAAAGCTGAAGCTCATTTCCAGCCAGATAATCGCGACCATGAATGCCATGCTCATCAGTACCGTAAGCGCCTCGCGGCGTTTCCACAGTGACGAGATGCGAATCAGCGCAAAGGAAAGCAGTGTAATCACCGCAATCGGCGCCATCGGGATAAACGGAATCAGCAGGAGCGCTTTCAGGTAATAGCCCACGTTCATCGCTTGTCCGATCCCGTAAAGCACCACTACCGGCAGGCAGATCAGCAGCGCGATGCCCGCTTCCCCCAGCCAGATTCGCAGCAGTTTCGCCGTCAGGATTTCACGGGACGACATCGGCAGCGACGAAACGAACGACACGTCTTTGGAAAAGAATAACTCGCTTAGAATGTAAAAGAAGCTTGTGATGATCGTCATCAGCGTACACAGCACAGCGGTGAGCGCCAGCATCGTTCCCGGTTCGCCAATCTGTGCAAACGCCTGATACATATAGTATTCCAGCACTACCAGCATCGCGTAGAGCATCAGCATGGACAGCGCGATAATCGCAAAATTTGCGATGGCTTTCCCTTTGCTTTTTTTAACGCTTGCCATCGTCAGCGGATTCCATGCGGCAATCCGTTGACGGATAAGCACTTTCAGATAGGGAATCATGCCTGCTCCTCCTTCTCCGTCAGATTCAGGAACAGATCTTCAAGCGTCTTGGCCTGATCGTCCTTCATCAGGGTTTCAGGCGCGCCGCGGGTGATCAGCTTGCCTTTTCGGATAATGCC
>JAQUXV010000339.1 GCA_028692205.1 Eubacteriales bacterium | reverse complement strand
TGCGGAAGGGGGAGGAACGTTTGGGAACGAAACGGGAGCCGGGAAAAGCGGAAACTGCGAACGCTGAAAACACGCCCCAGATTGAGATACGCAATCTGCGAAAGGTTTATCCCGCGGCCACCGGGGAAGTTGTGGCGCTGGACGACCTGAGCCTGAGCATTGAGAAGGGGGATATCTACGGCATCATCGGCATGAGCGGCGCGGGGAAGAGCACCCTCATCCGATGCCTGAACCGGTTGGATACGCCCAGCGACGGCCAGGTGTTCATCGATGGGCGCAACATCCTCACGATGAATAAAACCGATTTGCGCTTAACGCGCCGCCGCATGGCGATGATCTTTCAGCAGTTCAACCTGCTGATGCAAAAAACGGTCGCACGAAACGTGCGTTACCCGATGGAAATCGCGGGAATACCGAAAAAACGCGCCAACGAGCGGGTAACGGAGCTGCTGCGCGTGGTAGGGTTGGAGGAGAAAGCCTCCGCTTACCCCAGCCAGCTCAGCGGCGGCCAGAAGCAGCGTGTGGCGATTGCCCGCGCGCTTGCGGGCGACCCGGAGATGCTGCTGTGCGACGAGGCGACCAGCGCATTGGATCCCATGACCACGCAATCCATACTGGAACTGCTGCGGGAGATTAACCAGAAGCTGGGCATTACCGTGGTGCTGATTACGCACGAGATGGCGGTTATCCGGCAGATTTGCAACAAGGTCGCTATTCTGGACGGCGGCAGGCTGGCGGAAAAAGGCACGGTGGACGATGTGTTTCTGCACACTAAATCCGCAGCGGGAAAACGCCTTTTCGGCATTCTGCCGGATAAAGAGGAACCGACGCCCCAACAGCCTTCGCTTCGTATCGTGTTTGACGGCGCGGCAGCGGAACGCCCCATCATCAGCCGGATGGCGCGGGAATGCGGTGTGGATGTCAGCATCCTCTCCGCGGATATCCGCCAATTGAACCAGAAGGTGTACGGGCAGATGCTGCTGGCAATGCCGGAGGATGACGGCGATCGAAAAAGTATTACCGAATACCTGCGAAAGCTGGGGCTGACGGTGGAGGAGGTGTACCCCCAATGAGCTGGAGCCAACTTGGCCCCCTGCTGTGGCAGGGCACGGTGGATACCGTTTATATGACGCTGTGGGCCAGCATCATCTCCTACCTGATCGGCCTGCCGCTGGGCGTGCTGCTGGTGGTGACCCGCAAGGGGCACATTATGCCGCACCCGACGTTTAACGCGGTGCTTGGCGTGGCGGTAAACTTTCTAAGGTCGATCCCTTTCATTATCATGCTGGCTCTTTTGTTCCCCGTAACCCGTGTGGTGATGGGAACGGCCATCGGTACGCGCTCGGTGATTTTTCCGCTGGTGGTAAGCGCGTTTCCCTACATCGCGCGCATGGTGGAAAATTCGCTGGAGGAGGTGGACCGTGGCGTGATTGAGGCGTCACAGTCCATGGGTTCCACCAATATGCAGATTATTTTCAAGGTGCTTTTACCCGAAGCCGTACCTTCGCTGGTTAACGGCGCGGCCATCAGCGTAACCACCATCCTTGCGTATACCGCGCTGGCAAGCGCGGCCGGCGGCGGCGGCCTTGGCTCCATCGCCATCGTGAAGGGACTCAACATCCGCAAGTTTGATGTGATGTACTCGGCAAGCCTGCTGTTGGTGGCGCTGGTGCAGATTATTACCGTCTTCGGCACGCGCCTGATGCGCGGCCTGGACCATAAACGTCGGTAAGCAACCGCGGGCGCAAAGCGCTTTACGCCTGCATCGGCGGGAAGTGGAAACGCTTGCCGCCACCGTTGCCGGACAATGCAAAAACAGGAAGGAGAATCCCCAATGAAGAAACTGGTTGCCGTATTGTTAACCCTCGCGCTGACCCTGGCCCTGGCAATGACCCCCGCGCTCGCCAACGAGAAAATTACCGTGATCGCTACGGAAAACCCCCACGCCGAGATCCTCGAACTGGTGAAGGACGATCTGGCCGCGCTGGGCTACGACCTCGACATGACGATCGTTACCGATTACGTGGTCGAAAACCCCGCCACCTCGGACGGCTCCGTGATGGCAAACTTTTTCCAGCATATTCCGTACCTGAACAGCTATAACGACAGCGTAAGCGAGGATCAGAAACTGGTGGGCGTTGTGTTCACCCATTTCGAGCCTATGGCGATCTATGCGGGCACCAAAACGAGCCTCAACGACATCGCCGACGGGGACCGCATCGCCATCCCCAACGACCCCACCAATGAAAACCGCGCGCTGCTGCTGCTGCAGGATGCGGGACTGATTACCCTGCCCGAAGACGCGACGCTGGAAAGCACCTGCACGCCGCTGGACATCGTAGACAACCCCTATAATCTGGACATCTACGAAGTCAACGCCGAGCTGATTCCGGGCCTGCGCAGCGACGTGGCCTATGCCGTCATCAACGGTAACAACGCCGTTCTTGCCGAACTGGTGCCTTACGTGGACGGCCTCTATGCCGAAGGCTCGGACAGCCTTGCCGCGAAAAACTACGTGAACCTGATTGCCGTTCGGCCGGAGAACGCCGACGCCGATTGGGTGAAAGCGCTCCAACAGGTAATTTACACGCAGAAGGTGTACGACCTCATCGTCTCGTCTGGCTTCGCGCCCACCTTCACGCCGAACGACGCGACGGCGGAATAATCCCGGGGGATAATAGACAATCACAGAGGCGGACCCGTATTTGCGGGCCCGCCTCTGTTTGCTGTAATGGGTTCATCTGGCTTGGCCGCCTGCGCCGCAACGGGCGGTCTCAGCTTGCTGAAAAAAGCTCATCTGCCTGATCGCCTGCGCCGCAACGGGCGGTCTCAGCTTACTGAAAATGGCTCATCTGCCTGATCGCCTGCGCCGCAACAGGCGGCCTCAGCTTACTGAAAAAGGCTCATCTGCTTTGTCGCCTGTGCCGCAACGGGCGGTCACGTACATCCGTGTACGCTCCCGCCCGTGTGCGGCTTGGCTTCGCGCATCTGAACCTTTTTGAGCAAGCTGAGCTTGCGTGTTTGCGTGAGGTTTGCCGACGGCTTGAATAGCCGCCCATGTGTGGCTTGGCTTCGCGCATCTGAACCTTTTAAGCAAGCTGAGCTTGCGTGTTTGCATGAGGTTTGCCGACGGCTTGAATAGCCGCCCATGTGTGGCTTGGCTTCGCGCATCTGAATCTTTTTAAGCAAGCCGGGCTTGCGTGTTTGCGTGAGGTTTACCGACGGCTTGAAAAGCTGTCCGTACCGAAAAGCGGATGTATCCGAAAAACCAATCCAAAGCAAAAAATCCGGGGCGGCAATCGCCGCCCCGGATTTTTCGTTCGCAAACTTTGGTTAACCTTCCGAGATCAACGCGGAGCGCGGGATAAACGCGCGGCATGTATCTCCCTGATAGGTGGTTTCAATATAGGCCCAATCGATGCCGAGGAAAGCTAGCAGGGTAACGGTCGAGCCCTTTTTGAGGGAGAAAAGTTCGTCCTTGCCCAGCAGGGGATCGTCCGTCGCGGAGGCGTTCTTGGTCAGCGTAATGGAGATATCCGTGAAATTCAGCTTGGCAACGGTATCGGCGTTGGCAAGGGTATCGGTGCCGATATAGCCGATGCGGCCGCGGGAACCGT
>JAQUXV010000338.1 GCA_028692205.1 Eubacteriales bacterium | reverse complement strand
TGATGTTGAAACAACGCGCCCAACTGCTGAGCCTGTTGACCAACGACAGCCAGCGGGGGCAGGGCGTGCGGGGGATGCTCGCGGATGTGGGCCTGAACTTTAACGCCTATTATATTATGGTGGTGCAGCCGCAAAGCGAGCGGGCGTTTCCCCAGTCGGCCTTCAACCGTATTGATGACGTGCTGGCCCGTATGGGCGTTGCTGCCGTATCCCTGTTTTTATATGATGCCGTGGTTATTTTTACCTACATGCAGGAGGAAAACCCCGCCTGGAGGAACGAGGCGGACCGTATCGCTGAGGCGATCAGCACGGAGCTGATAACGCCGGTGCGTATCGGGATCAGTAAACTCGGGTCCTCCCAGCACGCCATCCGCATCGCGTACCATCAGGCCCGGCAGGCGCTTTGGGAGATCGCGCTTTGCAAGCATCCCTGCGTGGATAACTTTTATCAGGACGAGGGGGAACGCAGGCCCAACGAACGGTTTGTGGAACTTTACCGTAAAATCGACGAGCTGTTGGAAAAGGCGGATCTGAGCGACGAATCCGCCATCGAGGCGGCGAACGTGATCGCGGAACAGAGCGGCAAGCAGTACAGCAATCTCCGGGCCATGGTATCGCTGTACGCGATGACGCTGCGAAAAAAGTTTCCATGTCCATTCGACGAAAAAATTCACGAAACGCTGTTTGAAACCTGGTTCGTTAGCAATGTGCAGGACGCGCGCGATTGCCTGGTAAAAATCTGCACGGTGATGCGGGAAGCGATCGCCGCCCGGGATAACGCCCAACAGTCTCTGCTCACGCGCAACGCCCTGCAATACATCCGTCTGCATGCGGTGGAAGGGTTAAGCCTGAACGACGTAGCCGAAAAGCTTTGCGTAAGTTCCAACTACCTTTCGGCGCTGATCCGCAAGGAAACCGGCGTGACCTTCCACGAGCACGTTCTGGCCTCCAAGATGAACGTGGCGCGAACGATGCTGTCCGATCCGCGTATTTTGGTGGACGAGGTGGCCCGCGCCGTCGGCTACGGCAACTATATTTCGTTTTACAACGCGTTTAAGCGCATTGAACACATGACCCCGACCGAGTTCCGGAACCAAAAGGCGGAAATATGAAAAGACCGCGCAGTTTACCCTACCGCGTCAAGCTGATTCTGGTGGATTGTATCGCCATCGTCGCTGTGGTGGCGATTATTACGGTTACGCTGACACTGACGGCTTCCCGGCAGGTGGTGGAAGATAAAAAGGCGCATCTGAGCCTGCTGACCGAGCAGGTGCTGATGAACTTTTCGGACGCCGCCGTCGCCGCTGCCCAGCAGCTGCTGAGCCTTGCCTCCAGCAAAGGCGTGTCCGTGCAAATGTATGCCATGCGCAACCTGCGAGAGAATGACGCGGGCTATTACCAGAACGCTCAGAACCTGATTTATGAAATCAACCAGATGATCACGACTCAGTCGTATCACGATTCGCTTTACCTCCGTATGGATAACGGACTGTCCTTCAGCAACTCGTTTGCGGGGGAGAGTTTCGTGGCAGCGGCTTCGGCCCTGCTGGATCAGTCCGAATACGGACAGAATACCCACGGGCGTACGCTTTGGGCGCGTGGGGAGAACGGCGAAGTGTACCTGATCCGGGATATTTATAACCTGTCGCCCATCCGGCATGTAGGCAAAGCGGTGGCGCGCATCCGGCAGGAAATGCTGGCCGATCTTGGCTCCATTAACGATAGCTTAAATTCCACCGTTGTCTTTTTGGATGCCGACGGCAAAACCATTGCCATGGTCGGCGAAGGCGGCGAAGCCATGGCGGCCGCAGCCGAAACCGCCGCTTATGAGAACTTAACGCAGGCTGAGGTGGACCAGTCCTATGCCGTCTCCATCCATCGGGACGGCAACTGGTCCGCCGTAGGTTTTCTGCCCATGGAAACGCTCAACAGCGTTCGGCAGGCGATTCTTCGCACAGGCCTCGTGGTCGCCCTTTTAGGCGTATTGTTCGGTACTGCGGCGATTATGGCGGTTACGCAGCGCATGACGCGGCAGATGCGTCTGCTGGTAAAATCCATGGATGAGGTTTCCGCCGGAAACATGGACCTGACCGTGCCCATTGAAACCGGCGACGAGATCGGCCAGATGGCTGCGCACTTTAACCGGATGATTGCGGAGACGCGGGAACTGCTTGCCTGCGTCGTGCGGGAAGAAAACCGCAAGAGCAAGGCAGAGTATGAAATGCTGGAATACAAATACCGGTCGCTGCAATCGCAGATCAACCCGCATTTTATTTATAACGCGCTGGAAACGGTGAACGCGCTGGCCAAGATCGACGGAAACGACGAAATCTGCGATGTGGTGCAGCACATTTCCGCTTTTTTCCGGCAAAATACCTGCAATATGCAAAAGAAGTTCATCACCGTTCGCCGGGAGTTCGACAGCCTGAAACAATATGCGCATATCTATCACCATATTCACGGGAACACCCTTTCCACCCCGTTCACCTGCACGCCGGAGACGGCGGAAGCGCTGATCCCCACCATGATTTTGCAGCCGGTGCTGGAAAACGCGCTGGTACACGGCGTGCGCCCTGCCGAAGACGAAGCGCTGGTGACCGTCTCCGCCGAAACAGGAGAAGACGGACGGCTGGTGGTGAACGTACGGGATAACGGCGGGGGCATGCCCGCCGAAACCGTGGAACAGATATTGAACGGTTCCGCCGACGAACCCATGAGCGGCAACCGTTATTCCACCGGCATCGGCATGCGCAACGTTCGCGATCGCCTGCGCCTGATCTACGGCGAAAGGGCGACGCTGACCATCGAGAGCCGGGAGGACAGCGGGACGCTGGTATCCATCGCCATTCCGCTGATTTATGACGAGAAAGAAATTGGGTATAACCCTAATTACTAGGAAGACGGATATCGACGGAACAACCTTTGCCTTTTCGGCGTGGGAACCGGTGAAAAGCATGGCGGGAGACCGGTAAAATCTGTTTGACGACAAGGGAAAAACGCCCGAAAGAAAAGAAAAAAACGCGAACTGCAAGTGGCTGTGCATTTGAAAAATCAACGCTGAAATTTGCATCCGTACAATTTGAGAAAGAACCCCTCCGGCTGCCGTTTTGTACCGGCTTAAGGAGGGGTTCTGGTTTGTGGGTTCAACGTCTGTTTTCCAGATGACTGACTATTTGCCGGGAGGGGCTTCGCGGGGCGCTTCCCGCGCCCAATCCGGCCAGCCGGGGCGCTTGGAGACAGGCGCGGCCCAGTGTACGGCGTTCACCAGCACCCGCTGTACCTCCGGCTGGTAATAAACGGGAAAGGTTTCGTGCCCCGAGGCAAAATAGAAGATTTTGCCCGATCCGCGACGCCAGCAGCAACCGCTCCGAAGGACTTCGCCGCCTTCCGAGGTGGTGAGAAAAACCTGCTCCTCCGGCTGCGGAATTTCGAAATACTCTCCATAACTTTCGTCCTTGGGAATCGTAAAATATTCGCCCGTCAGCCCTTCCACGATGGGATGGGAGGGACAGACCAGCCATACCCGCTGCCATTCGCCGTCGTTCTCAGGCGCGGCCGCGCCTTCGGCGCGCTGGGCGGAGGTGGTTCGCCCTTCCCGCCAGCGCAGGCACTGCGTACG
>JAQUXV010000337.1 GCA_028692205.1 Eubacteriales bacterium | reverse complement strand
AAAGAGTTGATATTGGCGTACGATGCCAACGGGCTGGACCTGCCGGATGAAATGGGATATCCGTTCATTGTAGTTGCCGAGGATAAACTGGGGTATAAATGGGCCCGTTGGGTAACCCGCATCACCCTGAGTGACGATGCGGATTACGCAGGGTTCTGGGAATCGCGGGGTTTTACAAACGAAGCGAGTATTCCGCAGGAATAAACAGTAAGAAAGGTTCTGTATTATGGAAATTCACACGGTCGCGGTGGTCGGGCTGGGCGCGTTGGGCACACTGTTCGGCCACCAGCTGGCAAAGCACATGCCGAAGGAGAATCTTCGCGTCATCGCCGATGCGCAACGCATTGCCCGTTACCAGCGGAACGGCGTATTCAGCAACGACGAGCGCTGCGATTTTCACTACGTAACGCCGGATGAGGCCACCGCGCCCGCGGACCTGATTTTAGTAGCGGTTAAGTATGGGCAGCTGCCAAACGCGCTTGAAGCCATCCGCGGGCAGGTCGGAGAAAACACGCTGATACTCTCCCTGCTTAACGGCATCAGCAGTGAAGGCGAAATTGCGGAAGTTTACGGCCGGGAAAAGGTTGTGGACTGCGTTGCCTACGGCATGGACGCGGTGAAGGAAGGCAACCGCCTCACGTACCACCACATGGGTAAGCTTTGCATCGGCACCGCGATCGGCGGCCCACCCACCGAGCAGGTTCAGCGAATCGCACGTTTTTTTGAACACGTGCATTTCCCCTACGAGGTTGACGAGGCCATGGGCAAACGCATGTGGGGCAAGTTCATGCTGAATGTCGGCGTAAACCAGACACTGGCGGTGTTTGGCCCCAATTACGGCGCTCTCCAGCGGGAGGGGCCTCAACGGGAAACCATGATTGCCGCCATGCGCGAAGTAATTAACCTGTCCCGATACGAAGGCGTTAACCTGACGGCCGACGATCTCGATTACTGGTTAACCCTGCTTAGCACCCTCAACCCGGAGGGCAAAGCTTCCATGCGGCAGGATGTGGAAGCCATGCGGCCCAGCGAAGTCGGGCTGTTCGCCGGAACCGTATTGGCGTTGGCCCATAAGCACGGCATTGATACGCCTGTAAACCGCATGCTATGGGAGCGCGTTCAGGAAATTGAAGCGGCCTATTAACACAAAACGCACCTGCCGCTTTATCGGCCTTTCGTGGCAGTAAGGCTGTGGCAAAACGAGCCGGGTGTTTTGCCGGCATGTCGGGGGTATTTCCCGCATCCATTAACCCGGATCAATAAGGTACGAGGCTTTTACGGAATACATCCCTTCCTCGTATCGAACCGTATCCCGGCCATGCGCTCAAACCATACAGCCGTTTTTTCGGCAGTTTGAAAGCAAGCCGTTGAATAGTTACCTAAATAAGCACTGTATCCGTCGTTTCGTTCGGCGCGGCAACGCACAGGCGATGGATACGGTGTTTTCTATCTTCGCATCCGTATTGGCAGTCGAAAAGAACTTTTTCCATAAAAATTAAAAAAACCGTTACACCATAAACGAAAACGGTTGTTGTCAAATGCCCAACTCTGCACTATAATAAAAAAAGATCATCATTTCGGCTATATCCCTTCATTGCCTTTGTTTTATAGGAATGGAGTTACATACCAGCCGATATAGTATAGATTTTCTGTAACAACCTGCCGTTCGGTTTTCGTATCATACCACATCGGTTAGCGTATACATTCAGATATCGATAGGGGTGACGACCAATGTCCGAAAACCAGGAGCTTTTTCGCAAGCAAAGCGTTCAGAAAATGGCATCTCCCGACAAGCTGGACGATTATATACGCGTTACCAACCCGAGCGTATGGCTGGTTCTCGGCGCGGTAGCCGTTTTGCTGGTCTGCGCGTTCATCTGGAGCATGGCCGGTTCCATCCCAACGACGCTTACAAAGCTGTTCACCGCCAGCGGCGGGGAACTTGTATCCTATGTTACGACAAAAGAAGCCGCAATGCTGAAAATCGGTATGACGGTTGATGTAGACGGTACGCCCGGAACGGTGTCGGCTATCGGAACGACGCCGCTTTCTTATGACGAGGCCGCGGCGCAACTGCCCGGCGATTATGCCGCCCATGTTATGGAATTATCCACATGGAATATCCCCGTAACGATCTCCAGTCAAAAAAAAATCGCGCAGGGAGCTTTCGTGGACGTATCCATCGTAACGGAATCGGTTCGCCCCATTGATTTTCTGATCAATTAGGCGACTGTGGTTTCACGTGCTTTGCCGTGCCGCGGCAAAGCGCCGGCGAAACGGGTTCATGTGAATGTCGGCATAATGCCGCTGTCCCATGCTTTGTAAACCAACTCGGCCTTATCGCGCTGTCCACATTTCGGCGGCAGCAAGCGACGACACGGCAATCGTATACGCATTCATCACAGAAGGAGGGGAAGTCGTTTGGCGCACAGGCCCGTAAAAGTACCGGTCATCATGCAGATGGAAGCGCTGGAGTGCGGCGCGGCCTCCCTCGCCATGATTTTGGCCTATCACGGCAAATGGGTTCCGCTGGAGCAGGCGCGCACCGATTGCGGCGTGTCCCGCGACGGTTCCAACGCGCTGAACATTCTGCGTGCGGCTCGCACCTACGGCATGGAGGCGACAGCCTACCGCTACGGCTCGGTGGACGCCCTGAAAAAAGCGGAGCTCCCCTGCATCCTGTTTTGGAATTTTAACCACTTTGTGGTCTTGGACGGTTTCAGGGGAAACAAAGTTCTGCTGAACGATCCCGCCCGGGGAGCTGTTCGGGTGGACATGGACGAGTTTAACGAATCGTTTACAGGTATCTGTCTGGTTTTCAAGCCGACGGAAGCCTTTCTGCCCGGCGGCAGTCGCCGTTCGGTGTTGGATTTTGCTAAATTCCGTTTGAAAGGTACGCTGATCCCCTTTCTGTTCGTGATGTTCACGGGGGTGCTGACGTCGCTGTTGGGCGTTATCTACCCCGCTTTTTCCCGTGTGTTCATCGACCGGCTTCTGGCCGGGCGGAACCTGGACTGGTTGTATCCGTTCATTGCGATGATGTGCGCCGTGGTGGTGCTGCAGGCGATTGTGATGGGTATCCGGGCCATCTATATCTTGAAGATTGCGGGCAAGCTTTCCATTACGGCCAGCTCTTCGTTTATGTGGCACGTGCTTCGGATGCCGATGGAATTTTTCTCCCAGCGCATGGTGGGTGACGTTGCGGGGCGGCAGGCTTCCAATGCGAACATTGCTATGACGATGATCAGCCAATTGGCCCCGACCCTGCTCAACATCGTCCTGCTGGTGTTTTATCTGGTTGTGATGATGCGCTACAGCCTGCTGCTGACGGCGGTCGGGCTGTTATGCATTATCGTGAATATACTGATTGCGCAACTGGTTTCCAAAAAACGTATTAATATTACGCGCACACAGATGCGCGACGCGGGTAAGCTGTCCGGCATGCTGGTTTCGGGCATTGAGATGATTGAGACCATCAAGGCGACGGGCGCGGAGGAAGGCTATTTTGAGCGCTGGGCGGGTTATCAGGCGTCGGTCAACGCGGGAGCCGTTCGCTACGCAAAGCTGAACCAGTATCTGGGTACGCTCCCCGCCGCGATCGAATCGCTGACCAACGTCGCCG
>JAQUXV010000336.1 GCA_028692205.1 Eubacteriales bacterium | reverse complement strand
TTGTTTAAGAATGCCGCACCATCGGTGCGGGCAGGGGGCTTTCCGCTCGCCCCTGCCGCCTTCGGGCCCTGTTGGGCTCTTTTTTTGTGCCGTTCGGCACACAGGCGACGGGGGTTTCGCACCTGCGGTTGCGACCAAAGGGCTTTCCGCTCGCCCTTTGGGAGCCTTCGGGCCGCCTGCGTTGGCGGCGGGCTGCGCGAAAGGGTCGCCCCTCGGAGTACAGGATAGTCGTCCACCGCCGCTGTGGCAGCGGCGACCGACAAGCCTGTCCATCCTGCGGAGCGAACCCTTTCGCGTCCCGCCTTGCTTGCCGTCATGCGACAGGGAAAAATGACTATCCTGCTTGGCAGAAAGTGCAATGGACATGTCTTGGCAAACATAGCATACAGGTAAAATACTAGCGAAAAGTGCAATGGGCCTGTTGAATCGACCGTGATATACGGGAGAATGAGAAGAAAAGTACTACAGTCGTTAAACAGGATTTGGGCGGAGCAACTTCAATCATTGATGTTGGTTTTTGTGTTGAAAACTTAAACAATATAGTGAAACAACGTTACAAAAACTTCCCTTCCCAATACAAATATCATTGCTTACCCTCAATATGTTTGGTTGGTGTTTTTCTTAAACTTGAAGGCTGTCACAAAAGTATGTTTCTTCCCAGCACGGCAAGCCAGCATATCGGTAAAAGCTGAATCTCCCATATTCTATGTTACCGCCATCTTCTTTTCCCTACATGTTTGACAGCCGATTTTTCTTTCGCTTGCAGATTGTTGCTTCAGGGGCGCGGTGCTCCCTCGCAGGATGGACAGGCTTGTCGGCCGCCGATATCACGGATGCTTCTGTAAAGCATTGTTGCTCTGCCATCCGTGGTGTCGGCGGACGACTATCCTGTACTCCGAGAGGAAGCACCGCGCCCCTAACCGAACGCAAGCGCCGAAGGTTTCCAAAGGGCGAGCGGAAAGCCCTTTGGTGCGTCCGCAGACGCATCCCCTGCCCATACCCACAGGTATGGCTTTTGCTGTGCCAAACGGCACATTTCCCTTTCCCCGCGCCAAATAGCACGTAAAATAATAAGAGCCCAACAGGGCTCGAAGGGTGCAGGGGTGAACGGAAAGCCCATGCTCGCACCCACAGGTGCGACACCCCTGCCATGCGCTGGCAGGCGCAAAAAAGGAAGGGAACCGAAGTCCCCTTCCGGAAAAATTATGTACTTTGGGCCCAACTTATTTTTTATGCTTGTGGAATAACAGGTCCTGATAATGATCAGTATCCACTTCGCGAACCATCACTTCCAGCTCTTCATCGCCCATCACGGTGTTTCGCCCGGCAGCATACAGGGCGTCCACCATCGCTTTCACGGCGACCACCGTCGCATCCTGTTTGTCGACGGTGTTGTCTCCCTGCAGGCGGAAGAAACTGTTCATCCAGTGCGCAACTCCGGCCAAACCACTGTGGCTGTCCACGGCAACGCTGGCAGGCCGGTTGAGTATCTTGGTGGTATCGAAAATATTGTAAATCTCTTCGTTTTTCAGCATGCCGTCCGCATGGATACCCGCGCGCGTCACGTTGAAATGCCTACCCACAAACGGTTGACGGGGGCTGATTTCAATGCCGATTTCCCGTTCCATGTATTCGGCGATCTCGGTAACCACCGTCAGGTCCATACCGTCCGTTGTGCCGCGCAGAGCCTCGTATTCGATGGCCATCGCTTCCAGCGGGCAGTTGCCCGTGCGTTCGCCGATGCCCAGCAGCGAACAGTTGACGCTCGCACAGCCGTACAGCCATGCCGTACCCGCATTGTTGACCACCTTGTAAAAGTCGTTATGTCCATGCCATTCCAGCTGCTCGCTGGGAATCTGCGCATAATGGTTGAGGCCGTAGATAATGCCGGCCACGCTTCTGGGCAGCGCCGCGCCGGGATAGCTTACGCCGTAGCCCATCGTATCACACGCGCGTACCTTGATCGGCACGCCCGATTGCTTGGACAGCTTCATCAGCTGCTCGGCAAAGGGCAAAACAAAGCCGTAGAAATCAGCGCGGGTAATATCCTCAAAGTGGCAGCGGGGAACGATGTCCTCCGCCAGCGCATCCTTCACAATGCCCAGATACTTGTCCAGCGCCTGCGCACGGGTGAGATGCATCTTTTTGAAGATATGGTAATCGCTGCACGAAACCAGAATACCCGTTTCCTTAACCCCCGCGGCTTTCACCAGCTTAAAATCACCCGCGTTGGCACGGATCCACGTGGTAATCTCCGGGAATCTCAATCCAAGGGCCTGGCAGCGATCCAGCGCTTCACGATCCTTATCGGTATACAGGAAAAACTCGCTCTGGCGCACCAATCCCTTGGGGCCGCCCATACGGCTGAGCAATGAAAACAGATGCTCAATCTGCCTGGGCGTAAAAGGGCTTACGCTTTGCTGCCCGTCGCGGAAAGTTGTGTCCGTCATCCAAATCTGGTCCGGCATGTTAATCGGCACCAGACGGTTGTTGAAAGCGATCTTTGGGATGCTTTCATAATCATAAATCTCGCGATAAAGATTCGGTTCCTGCACATCCTGAAGATCGTACTGGTATTGGGATTGGATAAGCTGATTGGTTTTCGGGCTGAAACTCAGCATTGGTTTATCTCCTTCCCTGTGGGCGTATCAGCGGCGGGTAAACAGGCCGTCCGGTTCAGATGAGCAGGCTGCCGGTTTGCAGCAAACGGGAGCCCTGCTCGCTCCCGCTGTTGCTTCGGGGTTTCCCCCTCAATTGATCGGGATTTCCACGATGGAATGTGGAAAACGAAGGAAAAACCAGCGAAATCTGTGGATAATATGTGCATAACACACCGTTTACCTATGGCACGTATGTGGAACACTACCGTGAAAATTACCGAAAGATTTTCGCTTTGTCAACTACCGTTTGCGAAAAGCATATAAATGGAGCGGTGTCGGCAGGCTTGCGGCGATTGCGTTTGGGCCATTGCGTAGGCCTATCGGCCGTGTCGGGCCATCAACAGGCCAACGGTGATACCGTCTGAACCCTTACGCTCGTGCCTTGGCCAGGTCAGACCAGTGCTTTCACAAACGCTTCGATGCGGCGGATCCCTTCCAGCACATCCACCATCGAGGTCGCATAGCTCAGGCGGCAGAATCCCTCTGCCATAAACGCGCTGCCCGGTACGGTGGATACCTTGGCCTCTGTCAGCAGCGTATCGGCAAAAACGGTGCAGTCGTTCAGCTTGCTGTCGCCATAGCGCTTGCCCATCAGCGCGCTCACGTTCATCATCACGTAAAACGCGCCTTCCGGCTTCTGGCAGGTAACGCCCGGAATGGCATTGATGCCCTTCACCAGCGCGTCACGCCTCTCGTGAAAAGCCTTTCGCATCGTTTCCACGCAGTCCTGCGGCATGTTCAGCGCCACGGTCGCCGCGTGCATCGAGGGCGTATTGGCCCCGGAGGTGCTCTGGCTCTGCGCGTTAATCATCGCCTTGATAATTTCGGTCGGCCCTGCCGCAAAGCCGATGCGGAATCCGGTCATCGCATAGGTTTTGCTGACGCCGTTCACAACGATCGTGCGCGCCTTAATCTCTTCGCCCAGCGAAGCGATGCTGATGTGCTGTTGTGTTCCATAAATAA
>JAQUXV010000335.1 GCA_028692205.1 Eubacteriales bacterium | reverse complement strand
TGGATCAGGATGCGGCATTGGCTGGCTTAATCGCACGCACCCTTCGCGGCCAGCAGATTTACTGCGAACCCGTGCCCTTCGGCATCACGGCCGCCGCCGTGCTGAAGCGCGCCGCAAAAGGGTTGATTATCGCCGCGCGCCACGATCAGGATGTCAGTCTGGAAGGGTTCGACCTGAGCCTGCTGGACACGGGCATCCCCATGCTGGCGCTGGGCGGCATGGTGCCCGCGCTTTGCGAGCATTTCGGCGGGAAAATCCTGCTGCGGGAAAGTGAAAACGAAAACGTCACCCTTGGCCTGCCCGAGCAGCCGCTTTTTGAGGGGATGAGCCGCGGCGAGCGCGTGCTGCATAACCTGCGGGATTTAAGCCTGCCGGATTCCCTAAGCTGTCTGGCCACGGCCACCGAGCGCTGCATCGGCTTCAGCCGCGAAGGCGCAAACCTGTATGCCGTGCAGTACCCCATTGAGCGCAACGATCCGGACGCCGTGCAGATGCTGCACAATTTCGCCTGCCTCGTTTGCAAGGTGGAGCCTTACTGGAGCGACGAATACATCATCAACCACGCGGTGGATAAGCTTCGCGCTTCCGCCGGCGAGGGCCGCGTGCTGTGCGCCGTGTCTGGCGGGGTGGACAGCGCCGTGTGCGCCCGGCTTGCCCAAAAGGCGGTGGAAGACCGGCTGATGTGCGTGTTTGTGGATACGGGGCTTTTCCGAAGGGACGAGCCGCAGGCCGTGATTGACGAATACCGCAGCGCGCTCGGGCTGAACGTGGCCTATGTGGACGCCCGGGAAACCTTTCTGAAAGCGCTTCAAAACGTACGTCTGGCCGCCGATAAGGAACGCACTGCCTCCATACTGCTGGGGCAGGTGCTGTACCGGCATTTAAGCCGTCATTCGGACATCCGCACGCTGGTGCTGGGCACCAATTATAACGATACGCTGTACGGCGATTTTGTGCCCGCGCCGACCGGCGACGCGGGAGACAACATGCCTTTCGCGGTGGTCGAGCCCGTGCGCGACCTTTTTAAGGACGAGGTTCGCCGACTGGCGCAGACGTTGGCGCTGCCCAGCTCCGTCGCGGAGCGGCAGCCCTTTCCCTCCAGTGGGCTGGCACTGCGGATTCTGGGCGAGGTAACGCCCGCAAGATTGGAAATTCTGCGCAAGGCGGACGCTTTTTTCAGCGAGGAGATTCATGCCCACGGCCACGAGCGCCGTTTATGGCAGTATTATGCCTCCATGAGCGAAAACCCGGACGAACGGGGCGGCTATGCCATAACGCTGCGCGCCTGTCAGGCGTGCAGCGGCGAAGCCTGTGCCTCCCGCCTGCCGTATGATCTGCTGGAGCGCGTGGTGGAGCGTATACTCGCCGAGCTTCCGCAGGTGCGCCGCGTGGTGTACGACCTCACGCCCAACCCGCACTACGCCCTGGTGGAGTAAAAGGCTGCCCGGCTTTCCCTAAAAAAGGTTCGCACCGTTGCGTTTCCCGGCTTGCCGCGGCGCATGCCCGCTATTCTTCCTTCGCCGCTCCCGTCCGAAAGCGATTCCTTCCGTCCGCAGCGGCTGTTTTGCGTTGTGCGGCGGTTTATAACCCTCTATTGTTTCTTTTCTCGGTCGCACATTCGCAAAGCACCCGGCGACCGTCCCGTAAAAAACGCATCCCACGGGTTTCAAACCCGTTTTCGGCATCTCGTTTTACAAGCGGAATCCAATTGATCTGGCGCGATCCCGCGCCGAAGGAGCAGCCTATGAAAACCATCCCATACGATCTCGGCTATTTAACCGATCCCCGCGTGTTTGCCGTGGGCAGGCTGCCCGCGTGCTCCGACCACGAGGTGTTCGCAAACGACGCGGAAGCCGCCGCCGGGCAAAGCAGCCTACGCCTGTCGCTGAACGGGCGGTGGAAATTCGCCTACTCCGAAAACCCGGACGTCCGCCCCGTGGGCTTCGAGGCGGCAGGCTACGATTGTTCCACGTGGAACGATATCACCGTTCCCGGGCACATCCAGCTGCAGGGCTGGGGCAAACCGCAATATGTAAACATCCAATACCCGTGGGACGGGCACGAGGCGGTTAAACCGCCGCAGGTCCCTGTGCGCCACAATCCCGTGGGCAGCTATGTGACCGCTTTCCATGTCCCCGAGGCATGGGCGGGCCGCCGCGTGACCCTCGTTTTCAACGGGGTGGAAAGCGCCTTCTTCGTATGGGTCAACGGCGTGCTGCTGGGCTATGCCGAGGACAGCTTTACCCCGTCGCGCTTCGATATTACCGACGCGCTTGTGGCGGGCGAAAACAGGCTGGCGGTTGAGGTGTACCGCTTTTGTTCCGGCTCCTGGCTGGAAGATCAGGATTTCTGGCGGTTCTCCGGCATCTTCCGCACGGTGGAATTGAAGGCCGAGCCGCGCGCGCATGTAAGCGACCTGTTCGTGCATGCCCTGCCGGCCGAGGATTTGCAAACCGCAACCCTCACGGCGGAGCTTGCGCTTTCGCTGCCGAACGAGCCCGTCAGCGTCCGTGCGACGCTGCTGGACGCGCAGGGCCGCACGGCGGACGAGTGTACCCTGCTTGCCGAAAGCGCCTTCCGTTTTATCCGGACGCTTCAAAACCCCGCCCTGTGGAGCGCCGAGCAGCCCAACCTGTACACCCTGCGCCTGACGCTGCTGGATTCCCGGGGCAACGCGCTGGAAACGGCGCAGACCGAGGTGGGTTTCCGGCGTGTGGAAATCCGGGGCGGGATGCTGAAGCTGAACGGCAAACGCGTGGTGTTCCACGGGGTGGACCGGCACGAGTTCTGCCATACGGCGGGCCGCGCGCTCAGCGAGGCGGATATGCTGTGGGACATGCGCACCCTGAAACGCAACAACATCAACGCCGTGCGCACCAGCCATTACCCCAACCAGAGCCTGTGGTACAAGCTGTGCGACCGTTACGGCATTTACCTGATTGATGAAACCAATCTGGAAACCCACGGCACCTGGGGCCTTCCGGACCGGCTGACGCCGGAGGACGCGCTGCCCGGCAACCGCGAGGAATGGCTGCCCGCCTGCCTGGACCGGGCGCGCTCCATGCTGGAACGGGACAAGAACCATGCGTCCGTCCTGCTGTGGAGCTGCGGCAACGAAAGCTTCGGCGGCAGCGTCATCTTCCAGATGTCCCAGTTTTTCCGCGAGCGCGATCCCTCCCGCGCGGTTCATTACGAGGGCGTGTTCAACGATCGCCGCTATAACGACACCAGCGATGTGGAAAGCCGTATGTATCCCCCCGCCGCCGAAATCGCCGAATGGCTGGATTCGCATACCGATAAGCCTTATCTGCTTTGCGAATACTCCCACGCGATGGGCAACAGCTGCGGCGGGCTGGCCGATTACATCGCGCTGGAAAGCCGGTACCCGCAGTATCAGGGCGGCTTTATCTGGGACTGGGTCGATCAGGCGCTGGAAACCTCCCTGCCGGGCGGGGGCCGCGTGCTGGCCTACGGCGGCGATTTTACCGACCAGCCCAACGACCGCACTTTCTGCGGCAACGGGCTGCTGTTTGCCGACCGCGCGCCCACCCCGAAGCTGCAGGAAGTAAAATACCTGTACCAGCCCGTGCGCGTCGCCCCCGGCAAAAGCGGCGTAACGCTGG
>JAQUXV010000334.1 GCA_028692205.1 Eubacteriales bacterium | reverse complement strand
CCAGCGTTACGCCGCTTTTGCCGGGGGCGACGCGCACGGGCTGGTACAGGTATTTTACTTCCTGCAGCTTCGGGGTGGGCGCGCGGTCGGCAAACAGCAGCCCGTTGCCGCAGAAAGTGCGGTCGTTAGGCTGGTCGGTAAAATCGCCGCCATAGGCCAGCGCGCGGCCCCCGCCCGGCAGGGAGGTTTCCAGCGCCTGATCGACCCAGTCCCAGATAAAGCCGCCCTGATACTGTGGGTACCGGCTTTCCAGCGCGATGTAATCGGCCAGCCCGCCGCAGCTGTTGCCCATCGCGTGGGAGTATTCGCAAAGCAGATAAGGCTTGTCGGTATGCGAATCCAGCCATTCGGCGATTTCGGCGGCGGGGGGATACATGCGGCTTTCCACATCGCTGGTGTCGTTATAGCGGCGATCGTTGAACACGCCCTCGTAATGAACCGCGCGGGAGGGATCGCGCTCGCGGAAAAACTGGGACATCTGGAAGAGGACGCTGCCGCCGAAGCTTTCGTTGCCGCAGCTCCACAGCAGGACGGACGCGTGATTCTTGTCCCGCTCCAGCATGGAGCGCGCCCGGTCCAGGCAGGCGGGCAGCCATTCCTCGCGGTTGCCGGGCAATGCGTCCTCCGGCGTCAGCCGGTCCGGAAGGCCCCAGGTGCCGTGGGTTTCCAGATTGGTTTCATCAATCAGGTAAATGCCGTAACGGTCGCACAGCTTGTACCACAGGCTCTGGTTAGGGTAGTGGCTGGTGCGCACAGCGTTGATGTTGTTGCGTTTCAGGGTGCGCATGTCCCATAGCATATCCGCCTCGCTGAGCGCGCGGCCCGCCGTATGGCAGAACTCGTGCCGATCCACCCCGTGGAACACCACGCGTTTGCCGTTCAGCTTCAGCATCCCGCCCCGGATTTCCACACGCCGGAAACCCACCTCGGTCTGCGCCGTTTCCAGCGCGTTGCCCCGGGAATCCAGCAGCGTCAGGCGCAGGGTGTACAGGTTGGGCTGCTCGGCGCTCCACAGGGCGGGGTTTTGAAGCGTCCGGATAAAACGGAAGGCGCTTTCGGCAAGCAGGGTACACTCGTCCGCCGTGCGGCCCTGCGCGTCCAGCAGCGTCGCACGGACGCTGACGGGCTCGTTCGGCAGCGAAAGCGCAAGCTCCGCCGTGAGGGTTGCGGTTTGCAAATCCTCGGCCGGCAGGGCATGCACGAACAGGTCGCTTACATGCGCGCGCGGCTCGGCCTTCAATTCCACCGTGCGGAAGATGCCGGAGAACCGCCAGAAATCCTGATCTTCCAGCCAGGAGCCGGAACAAAAGCGGTACACCTCAACCGCCAGCCTGTTTTCGCCCGCCACAAGCGCGTCGGTAATATCGAAGCGCGACGGGGTAAAGCTGTCCTCGGCATAGCCCAGCAGCACGCCGTTGACCCATACGAAGAAGGCGCTTTCCACCCCGTTGAAAACGAGGGTCACGCGGCGGCCCGCCCATGCCTCGGGGACATGGAAAGCGGTCACATAGCTGCCCACGGGATTGTGGCGCACAGGGACCTGCGGCGGTTTAACCGCCTCGTGCCCGTCCCACGGGTATTGGATGTTTACATATTGCGGTTTGCCCCAGCCCTGCAGCTGGATGTGCCCGGGAACGGTGATATCGTTCCACGTGGAACAATCGTAGCCTGCCGCCTCGAAGCCCACGGGGCGGACGTCCGGGTTTTCGGAGTAGGCGAATTTCCACCGCCCGTTCAGCGACAGGCGTAGGCTGCTTTGCCCGGCGGCGGCTTCCGCGTCGTTTGCGAACACCTCGTGGTCGGAGCACGCGGGCAGCCTGCCCACGGCAAACACGCGGGGATCGGTTAAATAGCCGAGATCGTATGGGATGGTTTTCATAGGCTGCTCCTTCGGCGCGGGATCGCGCCAGATCAATTGGATTCCGCTTGTAAAACGAGATGCCGAAAACGGGTTTGAAACCCGTGGGATGCGTTTTTTACGGGACGGTCGCCGGGTGCTTTGCGAATGTGCGACCGAGAAAAGAAACAATAGAGGGTTATAAACCGCCGCACAACGCAAAACAGCCGCTGCGGACGGAAGGAATCGCTTTCGGACGGGAGCGGCGAAGGAAGAATAGCGGGCATGCGCCGCGGCAAGCCGGGAAACGCAACGGTGCGAACCTTTTTTAGGGAAAGCCGGGCAGCCTTTTACTCCACCAGGGCGTAGTGCGGGTTGGGCGTGAGGTCGTACACCACGCGGCGCACCTGCGGAAGCTCGGCGAGTATACGCTCCACCACGCGCTCCAGCAGATCATACGGCAGGCGGGAGGCACAGGCTTCGCCGCTGCACGCCTGACAGGCGCGCAGCGTTATGGCATAGCCGCCCCGTTCGTCCGGGTTTTCGCTCATGGAGGCATAATACTGCCATAAACGGCGCTCGTGGCCGTGGGCATGAATCTCCTCGCTGAAAAAAGCGTCCGCCTTGCGCAGAATTTCCAATCTTGCGGGCGTTACCTCGCCCAGAATCCGCAGTGCCAGCCCACTGGAGGGAAAGGGCTGCCGCTCCGCGACGGAGCTGGGCAGCGCCAACGTCTGCGCCAGTCGGCGAACCTCGTCCTTAAAAAGGTCGCGCACGGGCTCGACCACCGCGAAAGGCATGTTGTCTCCCGCGTCGCCGGTCGGCGCGGGCACAAAATCGCCGTACAGCGTATCGTTATAATTGGTGCCCAGCACCAGCGTGCGGATGTCCGAATGACGGCTTAAATGCCGGTACAGCACCTGCCCCAGCAGTATGGAGGCAGTGCGTTCCTTATCGGCGGCCAGACGTACGTTTTGAAGCGCTTTCAGAAAGGTTTCCCGGGCGTCCACATAGGCCACGTTCAGCCCGAGCGCGCTGCGGTATTCGTCAATCACGGCCTGCGGCTCGTCCCTTCGGAAAAGCCCCGTATCCACAAACACGCACATCAGCCGGTCTTCCACCGCCTTTTGGGCAAGCCGGGCGCACACAGCGCTGTCCACCCCGCCGGACACGGCGCACAGCACGCGGCCCTCGCCGGCGGAAGCGCGAAGCTTATCCACCGCGCGGTTGATGATGTATTCGTCGCTCCAGTAAGGCTCCACCTTGCAAACGAGGCAGGCGAAATTGTGCAGCATCTGCACGGCATCCGGATCGTTGCGCTCAATGGGGTACTGCACGGCATACAGGTTTGCGCCTTCGCGGCTGAAGCCGATGCAGCGCTCGGTGGCCGTGGCCAGACAGCTCAGGGAATTCGGCAGGCTCAAATCCCGCAGGTTATGCAGCACGCGCTCGCCGCGGCTCATCCCCTCAAAAAGCGGCTGCTCGGGCAGGCCAAGGGTGACGCTTTCGTTTTCACTTTCCCGCAGCAGGATTTTCCCGCCGAAATGCTCGCAAAGCGCGGGCACCATGCCGCCCAGCGCCAGCATGGGGATGCCCGTGTCCAGCAGGCTCAAGTCGAACCCTTCCAGACTGACATCCTGATCGTGGCGCGCGGCGATGATCAACCCTTTTGCGGCGCGCTTCAGCACGGCGGCGGCCGTGATGCCGAAGGGCACGGGTTCGCAGTAAATCTGCTGGCCGCGAAGGGTGCGTGCGATTAAGCCAGCCAATGCCGCATCCTGATCCA
>JAQUXV010000333.1 GCA_028692205.1 Eubacteriales bacterium | reverse complement strand
GGGCAGCAAAAGCGGCAACGGCAATAGGCTTGAACATAGTGAAAGCCAGCGCCTTTAGACGCTGGCCAGTACCATTAGGCTTTTAGCCTTAGTGCAAACCACCCGTTTGACGGGTGGTTGTGATTTGAAAGGGTATCTGCCGGGCGTGGCGCGTTAATCCTTCGCGGGGGGATACTCGGTGCACAGCAGGCGATAGGGGGCCTCATCCTCCTCAATGGTAGGGAAGCGTCCCAACGGTTTCAGGAAGCGGTTGTCGGTGTTGTCGTCGTTGCACATGGAAACTTCGCCCACCAGCGAGGTGCCGGAACCCCTTTGAATCGTGAATTCGTGGTAATAATACGGGTACAGCGAGAGGCTTTCGCCGGGATGCAGTTCGATCTCGGTGCCGGCTTTCACCCTGTAGCGGCGGCCATCCTGACAGATTTCCACATCGGTATCAGCCAGCTGCTCATCCTTGGTGGCGTTGTAGAGTTTGAATACCGGGGTGCCGCCGCCGCGGCAGATAATATCCTCCATCTTATTCCAGTGGAAATGCATGGGGGACACCTGACCTTCGCGGAGCATCATAATCTTTTCCGCGTATGTTTTAGTATACTTGTCGTTGTGCACGTTGCCGTTGCGAAGCGTAATCAGCGCCAGCCCGAGATGATCGTAGTCGTCAAGGCCGTAATCCGTCACATCCCAACCGAGCATGTTGTCGCGAATTTCATCATACTCGTGCCCTTTTTGCTGCCATTCTTCGGGTGTGAAGTGGCAGAAGGGAGGCAGCTCGAAATGATATTTGGCCAGTAATTGTTCAAACTCCCTGATGATCCCGTTGATTTCCGAACGCTTCATCGAAAAGTCACTCCTTCTTTATACCAGCGCAGATCGCAGATCGTGTTTTACAAACCGGCCCGCACGGATGCGTCTGCAAGAGGTTCGGTTTACCGCAGCGCCGCAATCTCGTCCCGGCAGGCTTTTAGCTCGGCTTCCCCGTCCAACACGGTGAACACCAGCTCGACGGTTACGGATTCCAACGGTTTCAACGTGGGCAGGCTCTCACCTTCCGCGGCGCGCATCCGGCCCCGAAAATCGACGTTGGTTGGCTCCAGACCGAGCACGTAATCGCCCGAGGCGATGGATTTCCATTGCATAAAGTTATTCAACACGCCCCGGTTGAAGCGGATGGACATCCCCAGCGCCAATTCCGGATTTTCGACCATGATCAGCGTATTCCCCCGCGGGGTTGCGCCGAGATGATGCTCGTATACATATTCCGGCTCGTTGTCTACCGGCGGGTCCATATGGTCCCATCCGTCCTCGTGCGCCTGCGCCCACGCTTCCCGGCCGTGCAGACTCAGGCTGGGCAGATGCAGGCGGCTGTGCTCGGTTAAAAACGGATAACCAAAGTTGCAGTGGTAAAGCAGCAGCAGCGGTTCTTCGCGGAAGGCCTCGTTGCAAAACACATCCCGGATGGTGAAACTCTTCTTGTTCAAAAGGGTGGTAAAGATGCGGCGCAGTGTCATGTTTTCGCCAAACAGCTCCGCTTCCCGCATTTCGCCGGAAACGGTAATTATGTACTGTTCATCCTCCCAGCGCGCGTCGGCGCACAGGTGCTCGGCGGGAGTGGTACGCATCCGGCCGTGCATGGGGTAGGCTTTGCCGTTTAGTTCGCAGGGAGCGCATACGTTCTCCAGCCCGCAGGTGAACATCAGCCCGCCCATAATGCTGCGCTGGGCTTCCGCGCCGTTGGTATCGTAGGGATTGCGCCCCTGCAAGCCGGGTTTGGACAGAAAATGGAACGGGATACCGCGATAGCGGAACTCCGAAATATCCAGGCATTTATCCGCCGCAAGTTTCAGGCACATGGGCCCGTTTTGAACCTCGTAACCCGCCAGCCCGTGCGCGCGGCCCTCCCCGATGGTGATGGGCCGAACGCAGGCCAACTGTTGCATGGAACCCACATAACGAAGCGTTTCTTCCCGTTTCATAGGTATCACTCCAGATTGGCGTGGCAGCGCCATAGTTCCTTCAGCACAATGTTCTTCTTTTGAATGATGATGTTGGCCATCACGTCGCCCAACAGCAGAAGGCTCTGCTCGAAAAGCGAGGTCATCGGCTGTACGGAATCAATCTCGTCGGGCAGATACAGCTTGGTTCGTACAGGGATACGGACCATAAAATCCGCCACATCTTTCATGCCGCCGTTGGGGTTGGAGCCGATGTGAACGATTTTGGCGCCGAAGGTACGCGCTTTTTTTGCAATGCCCAGCGGGAACAGCGAAGAACCGCTACCGGAGCCGACGATCAGCAAATCCTTGTCCGTGATGGCCGGCTCGGTGATTTCGCCCACACAGTGCGCGCGGATGCCAAGATGCGCCATGCGCTTGGCAACGGCCTGCAGCGATAGCATTACCCGGCCCACGCCGACAAAGTATACCTGCTCGGCGGCAAGCATCGCGTTCACAAGCTTTTCCACCGATGCCGGATCCACCGCGTTCAGCGCGCGGTTCAGCTCGTCCATCGTGGCGGAAACGGTTTGCCGGTACAGGTTATCAAAATCCTCCATCGGGTGTTCCTCCTCGTTCCATTGATCCGTTGTATTCGACTACAGCGCGTTGGCGGCACGGAAAGTCGCTTCCAGATCGTTGCGCTTCAGGCAGGTGGTTCCCGCGACAAAAATGTTTGCAACTCCCGCATATTCCTGGATGTTCTGCGGGGACACCCGACCGTCCAGCTCGATGAGTGTGGGCAAACCGCGTGCGTCGATCATCGAGCGCAGTTCACGAATTTTGCGTTCGGCATAGGGCACCTGCATTTCCCCGGCGCTGGAAGCGTAACCGGGATTGATGAGCATCAGCAACAAGGCATCGCATAGTTCCAGCGCATATTCCAGCGTGTTCAGCGGGGTCGCGGGTTTCAGCGCCAGCCCGGCGCGCGCTCCCTTTGCGCGGATATGCTTAAGCATCCCGTCCACGTGTGGTTCGGTTTCGGCATGAAACACAATCTGCTGTGTACCAATGTCCAATAGCTCATCCACAAAATACTGGTTGGCGGTGGTCATTACATGCGCGTCGAAAGGCATCTCGGTGATTTTACGGAGCTGGCGCACCGTTTCCAATCCCAAAGGCATACTGGGGCTGAAATGCCCGTCCAGAATATCCACATGCAGCAGTTTGCAGCCCGCCCGCTCCAACTGGTCGATTTGCTGTTTTAGATCACACAGATCCAAACAGATCAGCGATGGTGAAACGATCCGTTTCTCATTCCATACGGATTGGTTCATATTCATCCTCCCTTTCGGCTTCCATAGGGGAAACACTGAGGAAACCGCTTCGTCAAGGTAGATTCGAAGGGTTTATTCAGCCTTTCCTTCAGGCGTGTTTAGCAAGATACGCTTCGATTTGCGCACGCGTCGGCAGCGACGAGATGGCACCCTTGGCCTGCACGCACAGGCAGCCGCCTACGCTGCCGTAACGCAGCGCGTCCAACAGGGCGCTTTCCGTAAGCTCCTCTGTGTGCCGGATCCCCAGCATCAGCAATCGGGACAGGAATCCGCCCCAGAAGGCGTCGCCCGCGCCGGTGGTATCCACAACCTTTTCGGCTTTCAGCCCTTCCACGAACAACCTGTGTCCCTGAAACA